>JBBIRG010000237.1:0-4733 GCA_037441945.1 Bacteroidota bacterium
CGGCGTTCGCCGAACAATGCATCGGGAAGACGTTTTTCTGCGGCAGGAGATAGTTCATAACGGTAAAGATCGACTTCTTGATCTCGCCCGCGTAGTGGGTGGTTCCGATCAAAATGATTTTCTTCTCAAAATTTAGTATTATGAAAGCGGGAGAGCCCAGCCCGTCAGTCTCCGGAATGCCTTTCATCCCGCAAACATTGATGACCGTGTAGTCGGGCTGATGGTTTTTTATTTCGTCTGCGGTGGGGCGAACAAAAAGGGTTTGCGCGAATAAAGAATGCCAGGCTTTTTCGGTCACGACGCGCAACGGAAGCCGGTAGTTGGTATCGGCGCCAGCAAATCCGTCGAAAATGAAAACATCTCGGCCCTGAAGATACGCGATGGCTTTCTGGTACAGCTTGTCAAAAAGATCGGAAGATATTTTTTTGTTGTTGTTCCACCAGATTCTGTCTTTGGAGGTATTTTCCTCTACGACGTATTTATCATTCGGCGAGCGACCGGAATAGGGCGCTGTTTTTGTCACTAATGCTCCGTTGGCCGCCAGATAACCTTCCCCGCGGAGTATCGCCATTTGAACCAATTGATTGACCGTCAGATTCCGGTAAACATTCGCGTTGTTGACGATGCCCCATTTTTCCAGACCGTACGTTTCCATAATTGTCTCCTGAAGATATTAATTTGTTCGTTTATTCCAAATCATCGGAACCGGCGACAATGCCGTTCAGGTCGATTTTCAAAAACCGCGCTGCGTCAGCGAGGCTGATCGTTTCGATTTCGCCGTTATTGTGTTTCACCTGCATCAGGTTGCGGATGATGTCGATGTGGATGACTTCGCCGGGCCCTTCTTTGGTGGTGATGGTCGTACCGACGCGGGGAAGGCGCGTCAGCGTGGAAACGTAGAAGTCGCGTTCGTAGCTGAGGCAGCATTTCAAGCGTCCGCACATGCCGGTTAACTTCGCCGGGTTCAGCTGCAAACCCTGGTCTTTCGCGCTTTCTGTGGTAATGGGCTTGAATTCGGTCAGGAACGAACTGCAACAGAGGCGCCGTCCGCAGGGGCCGTACCCGTCGACGCGCTTGGATTCATCGCGCACGCCGATCTGGCGCAACTCGATGCGCGTCTTGAACTCGCCGGCGAGGTCCCGGACCAGCGCGCGGAAATCCACTCGTTTCTCCGCGGTGAAAAAAAACACCAGGCGTTTCCGGTCAAACTGGTATTCAGCGTCTACGAGCTTCATCTTCAGTCCGTATTTGACGATTTTCTGGCGTATGATTTCCTTGGCGCTTTCCTCGTCCTTGCGGTTCTCGGCGAGAGCCTCCAGGTCGGCGTTCAGCGCCAGCCGGATCACCGGGCGCAATTCCCGGCCCTCGACAGTCTGGGGATCGATTTCCTCCGGTCCAAAACGGACCCGGCCGATATCCATGCCGACTTCCGCTTCGACTAAAACGTAATCATTTCGGCTGACCGCTAACGCATCTTTATTATTGAAATATTCTTTCCGGTTGGATTTGAATTCGACTTGTATAACGTTATGCATACCCGCTTTCGTGTTAGTGAACGCCGGCCGGTTCAGTAATGCGCCGCCGCAATGCCAGAGCCAGATGAGTCATGACCAACGGAAGATAGACATTTCTTAAAATAAGATCAACTGCTTTTTCGATATCTTGCGCGATCGCGCTGACGGGAATGCCGGAAAAGCGCGCGGCAAACTTGGACAGCCTGTCGGCTTTATCGTGATTGGTAATCCGCGCCCGGACATCGTCGGTCATGCCTCCGTAGGCGATTACTGTATTGGCGTCCTGAAACCAGGTCAGCATCAGCGTCAGCAGGCTGACCGCCGTTTCCTTGTCCTTGCCGTGTTCTTTGATCAGCGCATTAAGAAACCGCATCAGGTCGGCGGGTTTGGGAGAAACGACGGCGAGCAGAAAGTTCAGCATCAGATCGCGGCTCTGCTCTAAGTTGCCTTTCAGCAACCGCACCGCGCGGCCGTAGTTGCCTTCGGACAGACGCGCGTAAAGAACGGCCTGTTCATGCGTAATTCCCTGAAACGATTCCAGCGCTCGGACAACATCGCTTTCCTTCTGAGCCTGAAGCCGCACGCTCTGGCACCGCGAAAGGATCGTCGGCAGAAGCGCGTTCGGCCGGGCGGTTGTCAGAAAAAAAAGAGGCTCCTCTAAAATTTTCAAAAACGCATTGGCCGCTTCGGCGTTCATCTGTTCGGCAAATGTAACGATAAAAATTTTCTTCCCGCCGGTAAACGAACGGACGGATGACTCGCGAATCAGGGATCGGATCGAAATTTTTTCAGGATCGTCCGGATCGCCGATGTGAATGCTTCCGCCGGTAATTTTCAGCGGCGCGTACAGATCACTGATTTTTTCCTCGATCTTTTCGCGCAACTCGTCCTCATTCAGCGATTTTAAAACGGGAAAATAATAATGCAGGTCGGGATGCTGAAACCGGCGACTCTGCAGGCAGGCGCGGCATTTTCCGCACGATTCGACTTGGTCGTTATCCGGCTGTTCGCACAATAAATAGCGCGAGAATTCAAGAGCTAATTCTTCCGATCCCCAGCCTTCCTCGCCCGTCAACATGTAGGCGTGCGCCAGTCGGTTCTGCCGGCTCGCGCCGGTCAAATATTGTTTTGCCGTCTCCTGGCCGATGACGTTATTCAGCATAAATCAATTACCGCAGATTCACAGATGATTTTTATCCGGTTTTTTTCTTAAAATCATTTTCAATGTATATCAATTGCAAATAATTCGTTATCGGAATCAATCCTAGGGTTGTTCGTAACGGGTTCCTGCTTTCTTTGCGCGTCTAATATAACATGTAAAGGATGGAATGTCAAGCCGCGCATGATTTTGTTTTTTGCGATTTGTTTTTTGCGATTATCTGCTCAATGTTTTGAGTCGCACAAAATGTATCATTTCGATCGACCGTCCCGAAAAGCCTGTCCTGAGCGAAGCGAAGTCGAGGGTCATTTCGATCCGCCGACTTGTCCTGAACTGCGTCGAAGGAAGGCGGAGAGAAATCCTGCATTATACGCCTTAATCATTTTCAAATTCTATTTTTATTTGTTTTAATCTTTGTGTGTATTATTTCGATTTTTTATTATTCCGATTTGACTCATTACAATTGTTTCATTAATAAAAATTTGCTATACTGCGGGGTCAAATTACAGCAGGTCAACCCAATGCAGCCGAACATACATTCAACCGCAATAATTTCCCCGGAATCAGCAATTGATTCGACGGTAACGGTAGGGCCTTACGCGATCATTGATGAAAAAGCCGTGATAGGCGGAGGAACCGTTATCGGGCCGTGCGCGCATGTTTTCCCTTTCACGCAAATCGGGAAAAACTGCCGGTTGCACGACGGCTGCGCGCTGGGGAATATTCCCCAGGATTTGAAATTCGGGCATGAGCAAACGCGGCTGATCATCGGCGACCAAAACGTGATCCGCGAGTTTGTCACCGTTAATCGCGGAACATCAGCGACGGGCGAAACTGTTATCGGCCGTCACTGCCTGCTCATGGCGTACGCGCATGTGGCGCACGACTGCCGTATCGGCGATCATGTGGTTCTGGCGAACGCGGTTCAGTTGGCCGGCCATGTCATCATTGACGATTTCGCGGGCGTCGGCGGGATGGTGCCGGTACACCAGTTCGTGCGTATCGGGAAATACGCGTTCATCGGCGGCGGATACCGCGTGGCGAAAGACGTGCCGCCGTATGTCCTCGCCGCGGGCGAACCGCTCCGGTTTGCCGGACTGAATTATACCGGACTGAAACGAAACGGATTTACCGCCGACCAGATCCGCCTGATAGAAAAAATTTATTTTATAATATATCAGTCCCGATTGTATACCGCCGCGGCATTGACGCGTATCCGCGAATCTTTTGATTTGACCGGCGTGGTTTCCGAGATCGTGAGTTTTTTTGAGAATTCGGATCGGGGCGTGATAAGACGGTAAGATATTGTGATCCGGTTATTTGATGATAAATTTTCCAACGCGGATCAGGTCCGTTTCCGTTTCAGCTTTCCAGTAATATAAACCCGGCTTGAGCCGCAGTTCGCGAAGAATCAGCGTGAAGCCGCTGTTCATAGGAGCTTGAAAAACGATTTGTTCTTTATTGTTCAATATTTTAATCGCTAAATTCTCATTGTTTGCGGATTTCCATTGAAACACAAGCCGCTCCGGATTTTTGCCGCTGTCGGAGGGAGATATCCATTCCGTAATGGCGTGGCTACGGAAAGGTTGGTTGATGAAGACTTCTAAATGCTGCGACGGCGTAAACGCTTCGGCCAACCATCGGTTCTTTTTAACCGGGTTGATGATCAGCGCCGTATCGGCTCCGTAGGTTTTTCGGAATTCCTCGATGCCCCGTTTGGTTTTTGCCGTATCGTCCAGCGTGATACGGTGATAATCAATAATGTCCGAACGATCGGTAAACGAAAATATAAGATAGATCAATCCCCCCGCAATCAGCGCGGCGGCGGCGAATATTTTCCATCCTGTAAAAAACGATCCCCGTTTAGAATCGCGTGTAAGTCGTAAGGAAGCAGATTCGGAAAGAATTTTCTTGCCGTTTTTACGGATCGTTTCCGCCAGCATGCTTGTTTCGCGGAGCGCCTCAAAACAATCGTCGCAGCCGAAATAATGCTCTTCAAAACGTTCTTTATCATCGCCGGTTAATTCGCCGCGAATGTAGCGGTCGATCAGCGAGTTTCT
>JBBIRG010000238.1:0-1837 GCA_037441945.1 Bacteroidota bacterium
TGGTGCAAATGAAAATGCCGATCACGGCTAATAAGCGGGGGACTGTCATAATATCTCCTTGTTTCGGTAGATGAATGTTTCCTTAAGTTACCGGAATGAATCGGTTAAATCAATTTTATTTTTATACGAAGACCTGCCGGCAAGGTTCCGTTTATTTTGCTTGAATATCAGTCCGGAGAAGATTATCATACCGCACAAGGATTGCGTTATGATTCATGAATTAGAAACCTACATCCAGGCGCGTTACTCGCTGATCTATATGATATCGTGGGAAGAGGAACGCATTTTGAAAACACTCGACGCCATCGCGGTTAACCTGAGGAAGATGCTGTTTGTCTGGAGCCACACCAAAGGCCTTTATAATTATGTCCTGCCGGATGATATTGACGCGAATAAAAACGACCCGGAATTGGTTCTTCAGCATATCGCGAAGAGCCCTGAGAACGCGATGTTTGTCCTGTTTGATTTCCACGCGTTTATCGAAAACATTCGCATCAATCGTCTCCTGCGTGATTTATCCAAGCAACTCCGGAAAAGCAACAAAACCATCATTATTGTGTCGCCTGTGATGCGCATTCCCGTGGAATTATCGAAGGAAACCGCCGTCATCGATTTTGACCTGCCGGATTATCACGAACTCGGGCAGTCGTATCAGCAGGCGCTGAAAATACTTGAAAAGCGGCGGGATATTGGGATCAACCGCTCGCCCGGGATCACCGAAAAATTACTTAAAGCCGCGCAGGGACTGACGCTTGTTGAATTTGAAAACGTGCTGGCCAAATCGGTCGTCCACCGGAAAGCGATCGATGAGGGAACTATTCTCGACGTACTCGAAGAAAAAAAACAGATCATCCGCAAATCGGGCGTGTTGGAATATTTCGCGCCGGAAGAAGATTTCGATCAGGTCGGCGGTTTGGACAATCTGAAAAAATGGCTGACGAAGCGCGCCGAGGCGTTCACCGAACGCGCGGTACAGTTCGGGCTTCCCACGCCGAAAGGATTACTTTTGGTCGGGACGCAGGGCTGCGGGAAAAGCCTGACCGCGAAAGCCGTCGCCGCGCACTGGAACCTGCCCCTGCTGAAACTCGACGTCGGAAGCGTGTTCAGTGGAATCGTCGGATCCTCGGAGGCAAACATCCGGAACGTGATTAAGGTCGCCGAATCCATCAGTCCATGCATTCTCTGGATCGACGAGATCGAAAAAGGATTCTCCGGGACGGCGAGCTCCAATTTCAGCGACGCGGGAACCGCCGCCCGCGTGTTCGGCACGTTCACCACCTGGCTGCAGGAAAAAAAGAAACCTGTGTTCGTCATCGCCACCTCCAACGACATTACCATGCTTCCGCCTGAGATTCTCCGCAAAGGCCGGTTCGATGAAATATTCTTCGTCGATCTGCCCGAATCCGACGAACGCGAAACCATTTTCAAGATTCATCTCCTGAAACGGCGACGCAATCCGGACGATTTTCAGGTCAGCCTGCTGGCGAGAAGCGCCGAAGGATTCAGCGGCGCGGAAATCGAACAGGCGATCATCGCGGGCCTGTACGACGCTTTCGAATCCGGTCGGGAACTGACATCCGAAGATATCCACGCTAATATTAAAAATACCGCCCCGCTGTCCCGCGTCATGGCTGAACAGATCGCCAATCTGCGCGCCTGGGCGGATAAACGGGCATGCAAGGCTTCCATGCCGCTAAGAAAAGAGCCGTTTGATTTTGACCGATTCAGCTCCAATTAAATGAACGTCAGCCGCCATCCCTGAAAAAAGGATGGCGGTTACGACTTGAATTCATTCGTTTTAATCGCTATACTCTTTCATTCGATTATTCAACCTATG
>JBBIRG010000238.1:1858-4730 GCA_037441945.1 Bacteroidota bacterium
CAACTGTTCCGGAAAAAAGAAATCGGTTATATCCTCAAAGAAGCCCATGAACAGACGCTGATTTCAGGCCATTGCGGGGAGCTGAATAAAACCCTTCGCGTGCGCGACCTGACTTCTTTGGGCATTGCGGCGATCATCGGGGCGGGGATATTCAGCACCATCGGAAACGCGGCGGCCAGCGGCGGTCCGGCGGTGTCGCTGTTGTTTGTGTTTACCGCCGTCGCCTGCGGATTTTCGGCGCTTTGCTACGCGGAGTTTGCGTCGATGATCCCAGTCTCCGGTAGCGCCTACACATACGCCTACGCGTCGTTCGGGGAACTGATCGCGTGGATCATCGGCTGGGATCTTCTCATGGAATACGCTATTGGTAACATCGCCGTGGCGATCTCGTGGTCGGATTATTTTACCGAGTTGATGAACGGCGTCGGCGTCCGTTTACCGGAATGGATCACGATGGATTACCTGAGCGCGAAGCGAGGATTTGCCGAAGCGTCAACGCTGATCGAATCGGGTACGGACTGGTACGACTTAACGCCCGCTTTGCAGAGCGCGTTCAGCGCCTGGGCGTACGCGCCATCGGTTGGATCGCTTAAAATCATTGCCGATATTCCGGCGCTTGCCATCACGGCGTTCATCACGTATCTGGTTTACGTCGGCATCAAAGAATCGCGGAACGCCGGAAATCTGATGGTCATCGTCAAACTGGCCGTAATAATGCTCGTGATCGTTGCGGGCGCGTTTTATGTTCAGCCGGACAACTGGAGCCCGTTCGCGCCAAACGGCGTCAAAGGCGTGCTGTACGGCGTCTCGGCGGTGTTCTTCGCCTATATCGGATTCGATGCGATTTCCACGACGGCCGAAGAGTGTGTCAATCCGCAGCGCGACCTGCCGCGCGGCATGATCTATTCATTGATTATCTGCACGGTTCTGTACGTGATCATCGCGCTTATTCTCACGGGTATGGTTGATTACCGCGTCCTGGGCGTAGGCGATCCGCTGGCATTCGTTTTCAAACAGGTCGGATTGGACTGGCTCAGCGGAATCGTAGCGGCCAGCGCCATAGTCGCCATGGCCGGCGTACTTCTGGTGTTTCAGCTGGGCCAGCCGCGGATATGGATGAGCATGAGCCGCGACGGACTTCTGCCGAAAATATTTTCGCGCATCCACCCGAAATTCCGCACGCCTTCTTTTTCAACAATCCTGACCGGATTCGTCGTCGCCATTCCCGCGCTGTTCATGAACCTGACGGAAGTCACCGATTTAACCAGCATCGGAACGCTCTTCGCATTCGTGCTGGTCTGCGGCGGCGTTCTGGTTCTTCAGCAAAATCCTGAAATCCGCGAACAGAGGAAATTCAAAATTCCTTACCTGAACGGCCGTTATTACGTTCCGGCGATTTTTGCTGTCATCGCTCTGGTTATCGTGATCTATTATCCCGAAACGCTTACGGCTTTTTTCAGCTGGACCGATCCGGATAATCCCGGTTTCACCGTGTGGGAAGTTTTTCAGCATAAAATACCGATGATTCTTTTCATCATTTTGGCTGCGGTAATCACGGTTCTGTCGGTTATGAAAAAACTCTCGCTGATACCTGTGCTCGGCCTGACGAGTTGTTTTTACCTGATGACCGAACTGCACATTACCAACTGGTTCCGCTTTTCGATATGGCTGGCGTTCGGATTGCTGATATATTTTACTTACGGTTATACGCACAGTCATTTGAACCAAAAAGCCGGAAAATAAATATTGAAACTGGTCACATCTGTTTTCCTTTTTATTCTTACTAATAGACTATCCGAAATTTAATCGAATACCTTCAATTTCAGACCCGTTGCCGGTCCCGAACCTCAACCTTTAGCCGGGACTCGAACCGGATATTTTTGAGAGTTTTCGGACAAGCTGAAATTGAAAATAGAATTTATTAATGACATTTCTCACCCGTGAAAAATATACTTTTATGCTGCGTACACCGATCCTCAATTCATCCTGATATTGTTTTGGCTGATCGATTCGGCAAAATTGAACGCCGATCATTCCTCTTTTTCCGTTTATTTCGGGAAATAAATTCTAAAAATATTTGGATCGGAACGGAATTATAAAGACAGAAACATTGCGCCTATCCTGCCTCGGACGTTTGACTGCGTGTGACCGTTACGATTCCCCGCAGCCATGGCGTTTTACGGCTTTTTTATATCAGCAAAGAAAATTCTGACGAACCGGCCGATAAAAGATACGTAGCGATTTACAGATTCAAAGCTAATTCCTTTTATTTCCCCAGCAAACGGGAAAGCGCATCTTCTATCAGATGAATTTCTTCAGCTTCCGGACTTAGGATGACGGTCGTGGAATTCCCTGATTGATACCGTGAAATCACGCCGGAAAGTTTAACGCGGCTTTGAATATGAATTTCTGTTTTTCTGATCGCGTTTTCGAGAGCCGCAATAACCGGCATGAGCGCTTCGGCGGATACGGTTTTCTTTACCGGCATTCCGCCGTCATAACTACCGCTGGAACTCATTACAGGCCTGACCGGAACATACTCGACGGTTATTTCTTTTTCTCGGATAATCCTGAATACATTTCCGTTCCCGTCGGAATAATCATACCGTACATAATCCATCGAAACGCATCCTGCAAATATAATCTGATAACTCAGCAAAAAAATAATTACTGTCGATCGGTTCATGGATCCTCCGGAATCTGTTTAACGATACTGCGAAGACACTGCCGTCAAAGTTACGATTAAGACGAATCAATTGCTATTAAAATTCTTTGACACACAAAAAAAGCGCGGATGAAATGTCCGCGCCTGCCGGATTTACCTTACATTATTCATTCTTCCGGATATCTATATCTCCGCCGGATGTTCTCA
>JBBIRG010000239.1:0-1371 GCA_037441945.1 Bacteroidota bacterium
CCAGCTTGCCTTCGATGACTTCATCGGACGCTTTGATGATCAGGTCGGCTTTGTCGGCGGGCATGGTGCCGAGTTCCTTATTCGTCAGCGCGGCGGCTTTCTTGAGAATACCGAGCGCCCGGATCAGTTCGCGCGGAAATTTATCTCCGCCGATTTTGAAATTCGTTATTGAACGCTGCGTTTGCGCGCCGTAATATTTATTGTTGGGGACTTTGACTTCGCCCATGCTGTCGGTTTCAATGCGGTAATCCATAAATACCTCGAAAAAGATAATGGTGTGTCAGACTATTTGATAACAGACTTAATAAAATGAAATTAGCGGCAAATGAAATAAAGTGCAAGGATTTTATTACAAATCATATCTGAACAAGCAGAACGGTACCGGCCACGACGAATCGATTAAAATGCGATAATACGCTGTATGAAACTAATAAATTGCAATCTGAAAATGGCGCGCGCCATAAATAATTAATCCCATACCCGATGCCTATCCAGACGTGTTGACCATAAAAACAGCCGTATCGAACATAAACTACCCTGGAGGATTTGAGAATATGGCGGTTCCGGCATTTATGATCAGGTTCATTTCCTCCCGGAGTCGCTTTCCGTAATCACTTTCAGATAGCCCAGATACGAACCGTTGAACGCCAGCCATTTTTTCACGACGCGTTTGCCGAATAATTTGACTAACGGCGATACCCACGAAGGGAAATACACGCGGTGATGCAGGCGTCTGACCGCGTTGATCGAGGTCACAAAAAATACATTTAACGCATCATGGAACGCGTGCGTCACGGAATAAAAATCGCTGAAGCATTCGATCATGCCCTGCTGGAGTTCCACCGGCGTTAAAAATTTCGGCTGAAACACAACATGCATTGCGTCGTAATAATCCCAGCGCTTGTGCAGAAGCCGGCCTTCTTTTTCGAGTTTACGGTATAATTCCGTTCCCGGCAGCGGCGTCAGGATCATGTACTGCACGCTGGTGAGGCCGCTGTCACGGCAGAATTTCGACGTCATCGCGGCCGTGTCCTTCGTATCGGAATCGGCTCCAAGTATGAACATTCCGTGAACGTTGATCCCGAAATTCCGGAAAATTCTGATTGAATTTTTCACATCGTCCACCGTTTGCCCTTTCTGCATTTCCTTCAGGCTGTCGGGATTGATGGACTCGAACCCGATGTACACCGTCTGACACCCGGTTTCGCTCATTTGCCTGACGAGTTCAATATCGCGGCTGACTTCCACGCGGATCTGGCAGGACCAGCGCTTGATTTTCGCCTGTTTCACCCGTTCGAGCAAATCCCGCGTACGTTTTTTATGAACGACAAAATTATCATCAACGAAGAACACCCAGTGATTTTTATATTG
>JBBIRG010000239.1:1399-1606 GCA_037441945.1 Bacteroidota bacterium
GACGCTTTTCATGCGGTATCCGCGGCCGAACATTTCGGTTACGGAACAGAAATTGCAGTCATACGGGCACCCGCGCGAAGTCATCACCGGCCAGATGCTCACGCGTTCCCAGTTCTTCAGCAGTTTATAATCCGGCGCTGGAACGATGTCGAGGTTTTCAATCCGTTCGCCGCGTATGATCTTATCGGTGATCTTTCCGGAGAGCAC
>JBBIRG010000239.1:1645-4701 GCA_037441945.1 Bacteroidota bacterium
TAGTTCACCACATCCTCCGGAACCATGCTGGCGTGTATACCGCCGATGATTGTCCGCGAAGGTTTGCCGTTCGCTGTCCTCAGCGCTTTGTAATCCAGCGCGATTTCCCTTCCCCGTTCAATGCACGGCGTCAGGCAGCTGAGACACAAAACATCAACATCAGCGAGATCCTGCGCGGCGACTTTCCTGCGGAGAACGTTTTCGTTGAGTATCGTAACGTCGAATCCGGCCTGTTTCGCTATCGTCGCGAGATACAGCGGCCCCAGCATCGGGATGGTCATGTACTGCGCGAATACGTTCGAGTACGCGCCCGACGGTTCCACAAAAACGACTTTGGTCTGATGCGCCATGTCACTCATCTCCCTTGATTGTTTTTCGGTTATAATATTCAATAATCAGCAGGCAGAGTCCGAATACGATAAAGGACGTCGGCCACAAATTTTTCGATATCGTGAAAACCAGCGTAAACGTAAGAAACAACCCGATGAAAATAATGCCCATATACCCGAACAACCTGTTTCGCTTGATGATGCCGGCCGCCAGGAAGCTCAATCCGACAATGCCGATGAAAACCGGCCATATGAAGGACAACTGATGCCAAGATGAAAAATTCAGGTAATAAAAAAACACCGCCAGCAGAATCAGGAACGCGCCGAGCCAGATAAGAAAATCATCGTTATTTCCGCGGTGATAAAACAGTAGAACAAAACCCGCACCGGCTATCAAAACGAACAGCGGCCAGTGAACGGATATGCCGTCGACAATATCAAGATTCTCAAGCGTCAGCAAAAGACCGACGCCGATAAAAATGACCGCAAGAAAAAGAAGTGTAGGTTTATGACGCATGTATCATCTTCATGGTTACGCAATAAACTACTGAATATTTAAATGAATGCAAACATTTTCTTTTCTTAAATTTCCGTTCGGATCATTTCACCAGTTCAAACTCATCAAATATCTTTCCGGAAGCCGTGTACGAGGTAAACTTGAGGCGGTTTCCGTCAATCGAAATGACCTGGAACAATGTCACGTTCGCGGAATATTTGGCCAGAAGATCCTTGTACTGAAGATTCATTCTGTATTGTTTCGTCCCGCAGACCGATACCACATAGACTGTGCCTTTGTCTTTATCGCCGACGACTTTACCGTTTCTCAGCTTATGGCTTCTCGAGTAAACATGTTCATGGCCGGTTAATACCAGATCAACGGAATACTTGTCAAAAACGGGCATCAGGGTGTCGCGGATATTGCCTTCATCTCTTTTGCCGCCCATCGAATAAACGGGCTGATGGATAGCGGCGATGATCCATTTATTCGCATTGATCGAAAGCAGGGAGTCCATCCATACGGCCTGTAAGCCCAGTTTTTCATTTCCATTCAGCATGACAAAACGCACGCCCTGATAATCGAAGGTGAAAGCTGTTTCGGACATGCCCGCGGGTCCGTTATCCGGCAGCGTGAAATGGGCTTTCCAAAGATGCGAAAGATCGAGGATATGCCTAGTCTCTTTGCTGACGGCGGAATACTCATGATTGCCCGGCACCATGACTGACGGCATAATACGCGGCGCGAAATCCCATGAAAAGAAGAGGTCTTCCCACTGCTGATCTTTTTTTGGACGGGTCGTCAAGTCGCCGATATAAAGCCAGAACGCGGCGTCCGGCGCCGTCGTCAGCGTTTTGCGGAATAATCGCGGAAGATAATCCCGGAATCCGTACTGCGGATCGCCCAGATATACAAACGTAAAAGGTTCCGGATCCTTCTTTGCCGTCGCAAATGTGTTCCATTCGCTCCAGACCGAATCGCCTCCGACACGGTAAACATAACGCTTCGAGGGCTTGAGATTTTTTATCACCGCCGAGTGATAATACACGGCTACTTCGCTGTCAAGCATCACTTTTTCAGAAATGGCCGTAACGGCTACCGCCAATTTTTCAAAATTGAGACTATCCGATTCTTCCGTATACTGAGCAACAGACTGCCGCACTTCCTTTTGTGTGCGCCAGGTTACCGCGATGCTGTTGCAGGGTTCGGCCGTCAGATTAAGCGCCACGCGTTCCGGATATTTTGCGGAAAATTGCGCAAAACAAAAATCCGAAAATATCAAAAACGCCAAAATGAAACTTTTTTTGATCATGTCTTTATCCTTGTTTTAAGGTATCACTCATCAATTTAATTTTTCTCCGGGAAAAATCAATTTGAATATTCTGTTTTTTCATTCGCTTAACTCGTCTTATGAATGTCATTATCCTGATCGGTTGCCTCGCACGGATTAACTCGCGTCGGATTCATTCAACGCAATATTTTTCATTTGAATAAAATAACGCAGATCATTATTATTCCGAATAAACAGAACCGAATGATACCTTTAAAAGACACCATCCCTTCCTATACGTTTCCTTACGTAACGGTCTTGATCATTCTGATGAATTCGGGCGTTTTCATCCTTCAGATACTGCTCGGCGGGGGCGCGGAAGAACTGATTCGATTATTCGGGGTCATTCCAGCGAAATATTTCTGGCTGGCGGATCAGCGCCCGGATTTGCTGTTTGATCGATTTTTTCCGCTGGCTTCATCGATGTTTCTGCACGGCGGGTGGCTTCATTTTCTGGGCAATATGTGGTACCTGTGGATTTTCGGGGATAATGTGGAAGATGAACTCGGTCATTTCCGTTTCATCCTGTTCTATCTTTTGAGCGGTTTGCTGGCTGGATTAGCGCATGTGTATCTGCATCCGGATTCCATGATTCCGACGATCGGAGCGAGCGGAGCCATCGCAGGAGTGATGGGCGCTTATATCTGGATGTTCCCGAAATCACGCGTGATCACAATAGTTCCGATGATTCTGCTTTTCCCTATCATCGAAGTGCCTGCCGTGTTTTTTCTCGGATTCTGGTTTTTCCTGCAGGTATTCCAGGGAACGCTGGCTCTGGCGTCTGATCCCAACACCGGCGGCGTAGCCTGGTGGGCGCATCTGGGCGGATTTATGGCGGGAGCATTGCTTGGTTTCATTTTCAGAAAAAGAAAATATTAATTACACTTTCCATACCGGTCTC
>JBBIRG010000240.1:0-4688 GCA_037441945.1 Bacteroidota bacterium
CCGGCTGGGTATGTCCGGATTCCCTGTGGAAGATATTATCGTTATAGATTCCTTTCCCGGCGTCGTAATCGGCCTGGTTAAAGAAACGCAAAAACATCCCAATGCTGATAAACTGACATTAACAAAAGTTGATACGGGAACTGAATTATTATCCGTTGTCTGCGGAGCGCCGAACGTAAAAGCGGGACAGTATGTTCCTGTGGCGAATGTGGGAACGGTTCTTCCGGGCGGTCTTGAGATCAAACCGGCGAAGATCCGCGGCGAACGATCCTCAGGCATGATCTGTTCCAAAAGCGAAATGGGATTTGAAGAAGTAAAATCCGACGGCATCTGGGAATTGGATGAAAAAGCTTCTTCGATGATAGGAAAGCCGTTTGCGGCGTATCTGGGTTCGTCGGATACAGTAATCACGATTGACGTTACGTCCAATCGTCCCGACTGCCTGAACATGATCGGCGTGGCGCGCGAGATTGCCGTTATCCAGGAATGCGCGCTGAAAATTCCTGTGGTCAGCGTTCCCGAAGAAGAGACGCCCGTTGAACAACTGGCCTCGGTTCGAATCGACGATCCCGAAGGCTGCGGACGTTATGCGGCGCGGGTTCTGCGCGGAGTGAAAATTGGTCCTTCGCCGGAATGGCTTGTAAAACGCCTTGAATCCGTCGGACTGCGATCGATTAACAATATTGTCGATATCACCAATTTTGTAATGCTGGAATGCGGACAGCCGCTGCACGCTTTCGATTACGATAAAATTGCAGGGCATCAGATTATCGTGCGTTCATCCAAACCGAGCGAAACATTCCAGACGCTGGATGAAAAAACGCATCAGCTGACCGAACCGACAGTATTGATCTGCGACTCTGAAAAACCTGTCGCGCTGGGCGGTATCATGGGCGGACTGAATTCTGAAATATCGGACACCACGATCAATGTTCTTCTTGAATCGGCTTATTTTGATCCCTCACAAATCCGTCGCTGCGTCAAAAAACTGGACATGTCGTCCGACGCGTCGCTCCGGTTCAGCCGGGGCGTGGATCCGGAAGGCGTTATCTACGCCATCAACCGCGCGGCGCAGCTCATGGTAGAAATTGCCGGCGCAAAAGTCGCCAGAGGCGTTATCGATATCCGCGCGAAGACTCTGCAACCCCGCATCATTCGTCTTCGTCAATCTGCCGTCACGAGATTTCTGGGACAATGCATCTCCACTGAAATCATCGAATGCATTCTGCAAAAATTAGAGTGCGCCGTGACTCCCGCGGGCAACGGCTGTCTTGACGTTTCGCCGCCGCCGTTTCGCATCGACCTGAACGCCGAACACGACCTGATCGAGGAAGTCGCCCGCATTTATGGATACGACAACCTTCCGTCGTCAACCCAGGCGCCGGTTTACTATCAACCGTCGGATCGGAAGGAAGAAACGTTCCGCGCGAAAACGCACCGGATCATACAGGCGTACGGATTCAGCGAAACGGTGACCTACTCCATGGTGAACCCGAAACGCCAAATGCTAGTCCGCCCTGTGGAAGAAAACCAAATTGTCCGTCTGCTCAATCCCATCAATGAAGACCTTTCCGTCATGCGATGGTCGTTACTTCCGAGTTTATTTGAAGTGGTACGGCACAACCTGTTCCAGAAAAACCTCAACGTGCGCGTCTATGAAATCGGAAAAACATTTCTCATGCAAAACAGCAACATCGAACAGGTAGAATTGCCTCATGAAGAATGGATTCTAGCCGGATGCGTGTGCGGAAAACGCTTCCCGGTCCGGTGGGACGAGAAGCCTGAAGCCTATGATTTTTTTGATTTAAAAAGCGTAATCAACGGGCTTCTCGGTGAATTTATGCTTGACAAGATTGAATTTAATGCGTATACTGATAGTGTAATTTTTACCGATTTGGCTCTGGAAGTCACAATTGCCGGTGACGGCCGGAAAAAGCGGATTGGACATTTCGGCAAGATCAAGCGGAACCTTCTGAAACAATTTGATATAGAAGCGGACCTTTGGGTATTTGAGATTGAACTCAAAATGTTGTATCAGATTGCCGCAATCAGACCCGTCTTTCAGCGCATTCCGCGATTTCCCTACATACGACGCGATCTTGCCGTGACCGTCGGACGAGTCTTTCCGGCCGGGCGGCTGATAGAAACAATACGTGACTCAGGCGGTCCCCTGTTATGTGATACGGAAGTTTTCGAGGTTTATACCGGCGACCAGATCGCTCCCGACAAAAAGAGCCTCGCGTTCTCGCTCCGCTTCCAGTCGTCGGAACGCACGCTCATTGAAGAAGAAGTCGACCGCGCGATGAAAGCAATTCTCAGCCAACTGGAGAAAAAATTTGAGGCGCAGATACGCTGATTCAAAAAATGATGAAAACCGCAACACGAAAAACCCGTTCCCGGGAAACGCGCATGACGCCCGTTTCTTCGCTGCCCGACCTGGTCAACAAGCTGGAACAGAGAATCTACCAATGCGTGGAGCGGATTCACGAACTGGAACAACAGAACACCGAATACCAGCTGTTCTATGAAAAACACAAACACGGGGTGGACCAGACACGTCATCACCTATCCAAGGAACTGTCGCAGAAAGACCAGATGATGATACGTCTGCAGGCCGCGCTGAAAAGCAAGGACGCGCAGATCTACGACCTCCAGGAAAAGATCGCGCAGCAGGACAAAACCATGCACTCATTTAATCATGAATATGAACAACTAAAACAGGAGTTACATAAGGCCCAACGCGACATCAACGCACCGGCGGGACCGCCGGTCAACGCGAAAACGATTGAACGGATCCGGGAACGGATCCAAACCGTCTTATACAAACTGGATCAATTGGAACGCATGTTACCCTCAACGTCCCTAACCGATATCCGCAGTCCGCTGAACGTATGAACGCAAACACGCAGCCCGTCCGGGTCACGATTTTCGGATCGGAATACGCGCTCAAAGGCGACTCGCCGCCCGAGCACATGGAACGCGTGGCGGCGTTGGTGGACCGTAAAATGCAGGAGATCAACAAAAGCGGCGCGATCAAATCGAATCTCAAACTGGCGATCCTGGCCGCGTTGAACATCGCCGACGAATATTTCAAAGACCGCGACGAAATGCTCCGGCAGACGGAATCGGCCAAACAACGCATCCAATCCTATATTGAATTGATGGATTCCGCTCTGAAGGAAACGGGCGAACCTGAGCCCGCGATCACAGAAGCGACCGAATCCGGAACGATCTCGCTGTTTACGGAAAGCACCTGATCCTTATCCGTTAAACCGGCGCTTGTTCCCATTGATCCCGTTTTCACCGGCTATAGACGGCGAAACGGTATGCGCTATTTTTTAAATAAATTGATCCACTAACCAAGAGAACACAATCCATGAATGATATTTTACTCATCATCATAATCTTATCTGCCCTGGTGCTGATCGTCTCGGCATTTATATTCGGCCAGGTCTGGGCTGTACGCATCCATGTCGCCAAACGCATCCGCGACGCCGAACAGGAAGCCGTCAAAATCAAAGAAAGCGCGCACAAGGATGCGGAAAATCTCGTGAAAGAAAAGATGATCGAAGTGAAAGAAGAATGGTACCGCAAGAAACAGGAATTCGACGAGCAAACCAAGTCCATCAAAGCGCAAATGAAAAACCAGCAAGACGAATTTTTACGACGCGAGCGAAGCATCGAACAGAAAGGCGATCTGATTACGCGCAAGGAAAAAGAAATCAATCAGAATGAAGCCCAGCTGAAATCCCGCAGCGATGAACTGGCGAAAAAAGAAACGGAAGTCAACCAATTCCTGCAAGTACAAAACCAGAAATTAGAACAGATCGCACGGATGACCTCCGAAGAAGCTAAACAAGCGCTGATGGATCATATGTACGAGCGCGCCCGAGACGGAGCGGCGCAGAAGATCCGGCAGATCCGGGAACAGGCGCTGGCAACGGCGCGCGATGAGGCCCGCAGCGTGCTTCTTCAGTCTATCGACCGGAGCGCTATTGACGAAACCGTGGAAAGCACGGTTACCATCGTTACGCTTCCGAACAACGAAATGAAAGGGCGCATCATCGGGCGCGAAGGGCGGAACATCCGAGCGTTCGAGACGATCACCGGCTGCGAAGTGCTGATCGACGATACGCCGAACAAGATCGTGATCTCTGGATTCGATCCCATCCGCCGCGAGATCGCTAAAATAGCGCTCGATATGCTCGTGACGGACGGGCGCATCCACCCGGGCCGCATCGAAGACGTAGTGGAAAAAGCAAAACGCGATTTCAATGAAAACATCATTGCCGAAGGCGAGCGGGCGCTGTACGAGACGTCCGTGCACGGCACGCACATCGAAATCGTGAAACTGATCGGCAAGCTGAAATACATCAACATGGCCGGCCAGAACCTGCTCCAGCACAGCATTGAGACGTCGTTGATCGCGGGATTGATAGCCGCCGAAATGGGATTGGACGTCCAGTTAGCCAAGCGCGCGGGCATGCTTCACGACATCGGTTATGCCGCCGAACGGGCCGACCAGCATCATGCAGTCGTGGGCGCCGAACTCGCGCGCAAATTCGGAGAAAGCCAGGTCGTACAGAACGCCATTCTAAGTCACCACGACGAACCTTCGATAACGAATCCGCTTAACGTACTTGTGCATTTCGCGAACGTGATCAGCAAGGAACGCCCTGGCGCCACGA
>JBBIRG010000241.1:0-4686 GCA_037441945.1 Bacteroidota bacterium
CGCCTTAGATGGCACAGTGACCGCTCTTCGTCCCGGAATGTCTACCACGTCCGATATTACGACCGACGTACGGACAGCCGTTCTGCAAGTCCCGATCCAGTGCGTGACCGTCCGCGAACCGGAAAAACTCCGCCGCAAGGCCGGCATCGAAAAAGACGCCGCCATCGCCGACGATAGCTCGAAAGAATTTGTCGCCAACCGCGACGGCGTCGTTGAGATCGTGTTCGTGATCGAAAACGGAACCGCCATCGCCAAACCAGTAAAAACCGGCATTCAAAGCGAATCCCATATTGAAATCATTGAAGGACTGAATGAAAACGACGAAGTGGTTACCGGAAACTATCGCGCCATCAGCAAATTGCTGGAAAACGGTTCGCCCGTTACGGTCAATAATACCATCAAGACCAAACGGGATCAGCGCAAAGAGGAACAGGATTAATCTGTAGGAAAATAATTTTATCTAAACGAAAAAAAGAAAACTCCATGATAATCCATTTTGACAACATTACCAAGATCTACGAAATCGGGACGGTGCAGGTTCCGGCTTTGATGGGCATTTCACTCAGCGTCGATAAAAATGAATACATCGCCCTGATGGGTCCTTCGGGTTCCGGAAAATCCACGCTGATGAATCTGATCGGTTGTTTAGATACCCCGACAGCAGGAGAATATTTATTCGAAGGAAAGGACGTATCGCATCTGAACGACGATCAGCTCGCAGAAATCCGCAACAAAAAAATTGGTTTTGTTTTCCAGAATTTCAACCTGATTCCCCGGTCGAACGTATTTCACAACGTTGAATTGCCGATGATTTATGCGGGAGAATCTTCATCGATTCGTAAGCAGAAAACGCTGGAAGCAATAGAAAAAGTGGGATTGACCGACCGCATGCACCATAAACCGAACGAGCTTTCAGGCGGTCAGCGCCAGCGTGTCGCCATTGCACGCGCGCTGGTCAATAATCCATCCATCATACTCGCCGATGAACCCACCGGGAACTTAGATTCCAAAACCGGCGAAGAAATCATGGCGATTTTCGAGGACCTGTACAAAGCCGGTAATACCATCATTCTTGTGACGCATGAGGAAGATATTGCCTCCCATGCCCGGCGTGTCGTGCGTCTCCGTGACGGGTTAATTGAAGTGGATGAAAAGATCAACGGCCGGAAAGTGTTCAAAAAAGTACTTATTGACGCCTGATCAAAGGGAATCCATCATCCGGCAAACTGAAATGAAGAGCATATGAAGCGCATTCTTAACGAAATTATTGAATCCTTCATCATCGCTATCCAGGCGATCCGCAGTAATAAGGCGCGCGGCATCCTGACGACGCTGGGTATCGTCATCGGCATTACAGCCGTTTCTACGACGATGACGGTCATGACGGGCATGAGAAATTCGTTCCAATCGCAGTTATCCGCGCTGGGCACCGATGTTCTGTACGTGTCTCGGTCACCGTGGATTCAAACGGATAACTGGTGGAAATTCCGTAATCGTCCGCAGATCAATCTTGAGGAAAGCCAAAAATTAGAAAAAGCGTTGAACGGAAAAATTATCGCCATCAATCCTTCGGTTGCGACATTCCGTTCCATAAAATATGAATCGAACACGCTTGAGGATGTTACTATTCGCGGCACGACGGAGAACGAACTGAAAACATCCTCCGCGCTTCCGGAACTGGGGCGGTTTATCTCGTCGAGCGACGTGGATCATTCACGGTTCGTCTGTGTAATAGGGTATGAGGTATGGCAGAAATTTTTCAAAGAATCCGATCCCATCGGCCGGCGGCTGAGAATCGGCGCCTATCATTACCGGATTGTCGGCGTGCTGGAAAAACAGGGAAAATTCCTCGGCGGTCTGGGCGGACCTAACATGGACATACAGGTCGCGATTCCAATTACTACCTTTATGAAGGCTTACGGCAAACAGCGCGGGCTTTCACTTGCCGTTAAAACCCTGCATTACGATCAGATGGAAGACACGCAGGAAGAAATCATCGGCGCCATGCGCAAGATACGGAAACTGTCGCCGTCGCAGCCCGATAATTTTTCGATCAACAAGCAGGATACATTTACAAAATTTTATGACGGCATCATGGGCGTGGTCGGGCTGATCGGCTTGCTGATTACGGGTATTTCGCTGTTTGTCGGCGGCATCGGCGTGATGAACATCATGTTTGTGTCTGTGACCGAACGGACGAAAGAAATCGGCATCCGCAAAGCCATCGGCGCCAAACGGCGAACGATCCTGATCCAGTTTCTTTTCGAAGCCTCCATGATCTGCCTCATCGGATGCGCGATAGCGCTGCTGATTTCGTTCGGGTTGAGCTGGATCATCGACCAGTTTTTTGCAGCTTCACTGTCCGCCGGAATCATTATTTTTGCGATTATGATTTCGATCATCGTCGGCGTCCTTTCCGGGTTTCTTCCCGCGTTGAAAGCGTCCCGGCTTGATCCGATTGACGCGTTACGTTACGAATAATTTTTAACGGATGACCGGTTTATGAGAATTGATATAGGCGAAAATATAAAAATGGCTCTGGGGGCTGTGGTAGCCAATAAATTGAGATCGTTTCTTACGCTGATCGGAATTATCGCCGGGGTAGCGTCGATCATCGCCGTGATGACCAGCATTCAGATCCTGCGCGCGAAAATGGAAAATGATATGAGCCAGCTGGGTTCAAACACGTTCCAGGTTCAAAAATGGCCGGCCATGGGCGGCGGCGGGCAAAACTGGCGGAAGATCATGCAGAGGAAGCCCCTGACTGTAGAACAGGCGTATCTGGTTAGAGAAAGGACTAAGAGCGCTGAATTAGTCGGCGCGGAACTCTGGGACCAAGCCACGGTTCTTGCGCACGGGGAACTGAAAACGAACCCGAATGTCAGTCTCGCGGGAGGTACTCCGGAATTCCAGTACAACAATAATCAGATGGTCGGATACGGCCGTTTTATCAATGATGAAGACGTCAAAGTCGGCCGAAAAGTGATTGTCATCGGCGGGAAGATCGTCAATAAATTATTCCCGTTTAAAGATCCGCTTGAAGAGACAATCCGGATCGGCGGTCAGAAATATATGGTAATCGGGGTTTTTGAAGAACTGGGTGAAACGATGTTCGGCTCGGGCGATAATGTCGCGTGCATCCCGATCACAGCGTTTGTCGGTCAATTTGGGCTGAAAGATAATCGAGGGTTTGATCGTTCGGTGAATATTACCGTGAAAGCGCGTGAAGGTTATGCTATTGAGGATGTTATGGAAGAAGTTCGAGGCGTTCTGAGAATTGCCAGAAATGTCAAGCCGCTCGCCGAAGACGATTTTGATATGTATTCCAACGACAGCATAATAAAGGCTTTCGGCGACATGACGGCCATTATCCGGCTCGTAGCCATCGCTATGGGCGCAATCGCGCTGATCGTCGCGGGGATCGGCATCATGAACATTATGCTCGTCTCGGTAACCGAACGGACAAAAGAAATCGGCATCAGGAAATCCGTCGGCGCCAAACGCCGTGACATTCTTGTACAGTTCCTGACCGAAGCCGTGATTTTGTGCGAAATGGGAGGATTGATCGGTATCGCGTTCGGCATCGGCATAGGCAACATCGTCAGCGTCATACTGGGCGTTTCAGTCAGCATTCCATGGGAATGGGCTCTCATCGGACTGTTATTCTGCAGTTTGATCGGAATTATTTTCGGAATGTGGCCGGCGGCAAAAGCGGCAAAATTAGATCCGATCGAATCCCTCCGATTTGAGTAATAGACTATTTGCTTTTTGCAAAATATTCTTTATAATCTGTTTTTGAAATGTGAAAGCATTCCGGTCTGTGAACCGGAATCGCGTTTTAATTGAAACTTAATGAATGCCCGCTTATTCATGAATTCGCTATAGTTTTAAGGATTGCAATGAAAGAATATAGTTACTCTATTGTATCCCTGACTGTTTTTACTTTGCTCTTTAACGGCGCTGTTTTTTCCCAGCAATACCATCCATACCGTACACAGGATGAAGCGATTGCTCGTTATCTGGAAAGCAAGGGGGAGTTGTACTTTCAGTTTGAAGTTTTTTCCAAAGAAAAGATCAATGCCCTGAGCCGCGTTCTTTCGATTGACCGCGTTGAACCGTCGGAAAACGGTTACCGCGTGTTTGCTTATGCCAACCGCAGCGAATTTTCAGGTTTTCAAAATCAAGGAATTCCTTTTACCGTTTTATCTCATCCCGGCGACGCGGAAAACGTTTCGATGAGCGGGAAACTTGATACGATCATGCAATGGAATGTGTATCCGACGTATACCGGTTATGTGAACCTGATGTATTATTACGCGGCGCAGTATCCGCATTTATGCGAAATCATCGACGCCGGGCCGACCGTCCGCAACCGCCGTATTTTATTTGCGAAGATCACGAATTCAATATCCGAGACTCCGAGCCGGCCGAGAGTGATGCTGAGTTCGACCATGCACGGCGATGAAACAACCGGCTTTGTTCTCATGCTGAGACTCATTGATACGCTGCTGCGCGGAAGCGGGACCAGTCCTTTGATAAATAAATTAGTCAATCAGTGTGAAATCTGGATCAATCCCAACGCAAATCCGGACGGCACTTATCGTAGCGGCGATCATACTGTCAATGGAGCGACAAGGTCAAATTATAACGGCTTTGATTTAAACAGAAACTTCCCGGATCCAAAAG
>JBBIRG010000242.1:0-4684 GCA_037441945.1 Bacteroidota bacterium
ATAAATCCAAATCCAAGATCGGCGATATTTTTATCGAGGACGGCAAACTCGTCTACGCGACTAGCAAGGACGCGATCAAGGAAGACGCGTTCCTCCAGATGACCACCAACCGCGAATTATTTTACCTGTTCCAGGATGAAATCTACGCGCCGAAGAAAACATTATCGGCCAGCGTGACGAGCCTGATACTCGAGGCCAGCAAGATCATGGATGAGCTTGATTCCAAGGAACTCCGCGATGTTGCCGTGAAACGCATCCTGATTATCGACCGGAACCGCATTCCGCGCGTGCTAGCCAGCCGGGCGCTCAAATCCAACGGCTATACGACCATGGTCACCGGCTCCGAGGAAATCACCAACGATATTCTTGAAAAATTCGATCCCGATATGCTTGTGATGGACCAGCAGGAAAGTCAGGAAATCCTCAGCAAAATCATCCTTCACCGCGCCGTTCCGATTGTGACCTATTACGATCCCGAAATGATGGAAGAACCCCACGGGTCACTGCAGGTTGGTTCGTATCAGGTGGACGCTTCCATTTCCAAAGCGAATTTAGATTACGCGCTGCCCAATACGGTTGCCCAGTTTCTTCAGCACAGATAAATTTTCTCAAAATGAAGAATAAAAAAAATTCCGGTACTGCTGCCGGGAACAGTTCCCCGCGGTTCTGGTGGAAGCTCTCTGTTCCTTTGCCCGTTTCCGAATCGCTTCAGCTGATACTGTGGGAAAGCGGGTCAACCGGCATGCAGGAGGCGGACGGATTTCTTCATGCTTTTTTTAACGGGGATAATCCGCACATCGGTTTTCTCAGGCAATGGTTCGGGGAGAATCCGTATCTCGCCAAACTGTTTATGCTCGTACAGGTGCCCGCGAAGGATTGGGAATCCGGATGGAAAAAACATTTTAAGCCGATTCGTATTACAAAACGGTTCGTGATCAGACCTTCGTGGGAACCCTACAAACGTCAGAAAGGCGAATCGGTTATCGTCATCGATCCGAAGATGAGTTTCGGCACCGGAACGCATGAAACCACGCAGATCATGCTGCAGCTGATGGAGACCGTCAATTTCCGGGGGAAGACGGTATTAGACGCGGGTACCGGCACCGGAGTACTGGCCATCGCCGCTGTTATGCTGAAAGCGGGCAGGGTTTATGCCGCCGATATCGAAACGGAATCGGTTGAAAACGCGCATGAAAATATCCGGATTAACAAGACCGGTTCGAAGATCCGCGTCGCGCTAACTTCGTTTACGGAGTTGCCCTTGTCATGGATCAGCCGTTACGATGTTATTCTTGCGAATATCCAGCGGTCGGTTCTGGAACCGAATCTGGGCAAACTGACAGGCATGATCAGGAAGAACGCAAGGGTTATTCTGTCCGGCATTTTGTGCGAAGAGGACGGGATGTTCCGGAAAGCGCTCAAAGATGCGGGATGGCGCGTATTGAAAAAGAAAAAGAAAAAAGAGTGGATGGGATATCTGGTTCAGTATTCATTTGATAAGAAATAATCCATGCGTATCGGCGCCATTGATATCGGTACGAACACGGCGTTGTTTGTCATGGCTGAAATCAGCCGGGACGGATCAATCCGGACGCTGCATGAGGATCATGAAATCATCCGGCTGGGTCACAACGTCGATGCCGGAAAGCATATTCAGCCGGAGGCGCTCGAACGCTGTGTTTCCGTTCTTGAGCGTTTCAGAAAAAGTTCGTTTGACTTTCAATGTCAGAATTTGATCGCGGCAGGGACCAGCGCGATACGCGACGCTGTTAACCGGGAGTGGTTTATCGCTGAAATGCGCCAACGTACGGGCGTTGACATCCGCGTATTAAGCGGGGAGGAAGAGGCGCTGTGCGCGTATCTCGGCGGGCGTCTGACGCTGGATTCTTCACAAGAGACGCAAAAGGCGGTTGTCATTGATATCGGCGGGGGAAGCGCGGAAATCGTATCCGGCGATCATCAAAAAATCGATTTCAAAATGAGTCTCAATATCGGCGCCGTCCGGATGACAGAGCGTTTCCTGAAAATAGATCCGGTCGACTCATCCGAAGAAACAGACCTGCGGGAATATTGCCGCGGAATCATCCGGCAGTCGCTTATCGATTTAACCGGCAAAGAACAAATACCGGTGATCGGCGTCGCGGGAACCATAACGACCCTGGCCGCAATGATACAGGAAATGGAGGTTTATCAGCCGGAACGGATCAATCGATTCCCGATCCGTATAACCGATCTGAAAAAACAGATACAGCAATTGCGGAAAATGACTGTACGGGAAAGAAAATCGATTCCGGGCCTGGAACCGAAGCGCGCGGACGTCATTTTCGCCGGAGCGGTTATCTTAGAAGAACTGATGTCGTTTGCAGGCTGGACATCCGTTATCACAAGCAATTACGGACTGCGTTACGGCCTGATTCTGCGGGAAATGCAGATCGTGATCCCTTGAGGACATTACGTTGAGTTGTTTATGCGCTCATCCGATTGCCTCATTTCTACTTGTATAAAAATACCGGAAGAGTGACATGTTGACCCCGTGTACGACGGGGGAGAGTAATCTTGATTTCCAAGTATCAATGATTATTGTTGTTTTCACCCATCGTGATTCTACACGGCAAGTGAAAAACGATATTGTCAGCGCAACCGTATATCCGGCATCATGGAATGATTATTTTGAGGATAATGATTGACGGATTTTATCGCCATCCAGTTCGTGAATGAATTCGATCAGGTTTTTCCATATGCTGTGGAATCCGTAACCGCCTTCGCGCATTTCGCGGATCGCTTCCTCTTTCGACCAGTCCTGCATGACGATCCGGTAAACCGCGCACATCGTTCCGGTGCGGTCCGAACCGTGATAGCAATGGACAAACACAGGCGTTTGCGTGGTATCGGAAACAAGTTTCAGGAAACGAATGACGTCCTTTTCCGAGGGACGCCAGGTCTGCATGTAAATATGCTCATAAGACATTTTGCTTTCCGCGGCGTCTATGGCTGAACGATCGGTGTGAAACAATTCAAGGCTGAGAATCGTTTTGATGCCCATCTGTTCTAACTGCCGGATGCCTTCTTCTTCCGGCTGGGCGCCGCGGTATAACCGGTCGGATACTTTGTAGAAATTTCTGAGTCCCGGTTTGTCAACCGGCGTTGCCCAGTGAACCGGCCGAGATGCGTCCACGGTTCCGGAGGGCGCCGACTGATGCATCAGAATGTTTTGGTACAACCATACCAGACCGATGATAATAACCACAAGACTTAATCCGATCCAGATCTTCTTTTTCATAGTAATAACTCCTGTCAGGAAATTGCGGGGATAATCATGCGGATTAATGTGATTGTAAATAAAAAACCGAATAAATCAAAATAAATATTTTCCTGTTACGGCTGGCGGTTGCCGGATGATACGAAACAAAAAAGCAGAATGAAATTCATTCTGCTTTTTCGTAAGGAAGGAGGAGAATAAAGAACGTCAATCTTTTTCAAAAACGCGGAACTTTTTAATTTTTTTATGCGGCCGGTCCATCATGTGTCGGGGTCCGAAACAGCGGCGCTGTTCCATTTTTTCGCGTTGTTCTTTCGTAAGAACATTCATCACTTCGATGTGGGTGACAGCGCGGTTCGTGTGGATCTTCGTGCGGATGGATTCCATTTCTTTGATCTTCGCGGACACCTTGTCTTTATCCGGCTTATCGGCGTCCATTATTTCTTTCTTTTCAATGCGTTTGATTTTAAGGTCGCTTATCAAGGGGATGTTTTGCTTTTTCAGTGAGGTACGCAGGGATTTTATTTTATCGGTTTGTTCTTTGGTCAGATTAAGGTCTTTCATGGCGAACATATTCATGTGGCGGGGAGGGGCCATCAGAGCGTCGTCATCGTCGTCGTCATCGTTCCGCAGGTTAAAATGCATTTCCATATTACAACCCGGTAAATTTCCGGCAAATAATTCATCCATTTCTTCGATGTCTTTCAGATCCTTGACTTTGTCTTTTTCCTGCGCGAATCCGGTTTGTGTCCAGACCAACAGCATGAATATTCCGGTCAGCAACATGTTTAGCGATTTCATAACGTTCCTTTCGTGAGTTATTTGTAAATGCGGTTATTTATAATTCATTTGTTCATACAAGCCATTAGACCCATCGCTTTAAAAATCGTTTAATCGGCTAATCAAATTGTTCTTTTAAATATTACGATGGATGTCACTGAGGTGAAAGAAAAAAGCTTCATAGGTTATTGTAACAATTCATATTATAAAATCCGGTAAAAAATGAAAACCTTTTTTGAGATGACCCCTGACCAAACAGCAAGGGCTTCGTCCAAAAACGTATTTTCAGATGAATTTCAACCCTTTTCTTCAGCGCCATGCTTTCATAACTTATGAAAATGCCCACTAATTTACAAAAACTTTATTTTAATCTTCTGACAACCGCTTTAAATCTATAAAATACGGTATTTAGTCTTCCGGCAACCGCTTTTTACCTTCTGAAAACTGCTTTTTATCTTCTGACAAGTGCTTTTAATATCCGGACAACCGATTTTCATACTCTGACAAATGCTTTTGATTTAGCAACATGCGGTTTTGCTTGTCTGACAAATGCTTTTGCTTGACCGAAAACCGATATTTTTTTCTCTGAAAACCTGTTTTATTCGGCTTAAAACCGGATTAAATTCAATAAATGAATGATTTAGC
>JBBIRG010000243.1:0-4643 GCA_037441945.1 Bacteroidota bacterium
GATTGTTTTTCGCGACTTTGATTTCCCCTTCCGAATAATAGCCGCTCCAGCCGCGAACGACTAAATTGATTACCTGTGAAATGGACGCCACGCGCAGCACGTAGGATGTAAAGCCCGTCAGGTGCTGTTCCGCGGAATAGCGGCCCATCTGCCGGCAGGTTTCTTCGAACGGGATATTTTTTTTCATTTTCATGATATCCATCACAGCGGAGGAAATCCCGTTGTAAATCGAAGCCGGATACCATCCCACTCCGGATATCGTGCGTTTCAGATGCGCCGGGGTTTGAAAATATTCTTCGATGGAATAATTTCCTTTGACGAATTTTTTAAGGTCATCACGCGCCGGCGCGGGAAAGGTTTTGAGCGCCTCGATCCAGTCTAATCCGGCATAGACGATAAAATCGATACGCGCGGAAATCAGCGAACCGCGAACCGATTTCGGGGGTTTGTCTGCAGACATCGGAACCTCGCTTTCTTTAAATGATCAGGTTGTCAATTAAACGCGTTTTACCTATAAAGACCGCTAATGCGATCAGTGTATCTTTCTTAATTTCAGACTGATGTTCCAGATTCCCGGTATCCACAATTTCGATATAATCGATTTGCGCCGTTTGCCGCCGCTGAATCACCTGTTTCATCGCTTGTATCGCTTGATCGGCGTTGGTTTCTCCATTGCCGATCAAGGCTTCCGCCGTCTTCAGAGCTTCATATAAACAAACGGCGTCCCGGCGTTCTTCGGGGCTGAGATACTTGTTGCGGGAACTCATGGCTAATCCGTCCGGTTCGCGCACGATGGGCGCGCGGATCATTTCTACGTCCATGTTCAGGTCATGGACCATCCGCTGTAGAATGATAAACTGCTGCGCGTCCTTTTGCCCGAATACCGCAGCGTGCGGCTTGACGATATTGAACAACTTGGCTACGACGGTGGTTACGCCGCGGAAATGGGTCGGCCGCGTACGTCCGCAAAGAACGTTGCCCATCGTTTCGACTTCGATATACGTGCGGAACTGCGAAGAATACATGCCGGTCACATCAGGATGAAAAACCACATCCACTCCAGCAGACCGGGCAAGATCGCAGTCGCGTTCCAGGTCGCGGGGATAGCGTGCAAAATCCTCATTCGGGGCGAACTGCGCCGGGTTCACAAAAATGCTCATCGCAATTTTGTCACATCGTCCCTGTTCCCGCGCGATGGCCGCAAGGCTCAAATGCCCGTCATGCAGGTATCCCATCGTCGGCACAAGGCCCAACCTAAACCCTGTACGGCGCACTGAATCCGACCAGCTTTGCATATCCTTCGGTTTTCGTATGATCTGCATTGAACCGTCCGTAAATATTTTCTTGTGGATAATAGGTTTCGGCGTTTCAAGATTCGGTAATTTCGCCCGCAATGGAAATATGAAAATGCGATTTCACTTTGCGGACGTCTCCGTTAAACTCGCCCATCAGGAACATCGATTTGACAATCGCCGCCTCAGTCGTCATATCGCGGCAGGAAACCGCGCCTGCATCCAGCGCCTCCCGTCCGCAGTCGTACAGATTCAGGTCCACTTCGCCGTTGATGCACTGGCTGGCAATCAGGACCAGTTTCCCCGCCGCCGTCGCTTTGCGGATGAAGGGGATCACGGAATAATCGAGATTCGGGACATTCCCCGCGCCGAACGCCTCGAGTATGAAAATGCTGACAGGAGCTTCAATCATGGTCTCGATCAATGCCGGGCGAAGATTCGGGAAAATCTTTACGCACATCACTTCCTCGCGGAATGATCCCTGCAGGCGGAAAATGCCCGACGGCTGGCGGTGCGCGTTACGGACTTCGATATGCAGACCCACGTCGGCCAGGGGCGGATAATTCGGGGATTTGAACGCGTCAAATTCGTCAATGCTCAGTTTCTTCGTCCGGTTGCCCCGGAATAATTTGTAATCAAAAAACACGCAGACTTCAGGAATCGAAAAGGTTGCCAGCTCAATCGCGTTGATCAAGTTGTTTTTGGCGTCGGTCCGGGTTGCCGCCAGAGGACGCTGGGAACCCGTCAGGATTACCGGCTTCGGAAGATTGCTGAGCATGAAGGATAACGCGCTGGCCGTGTAACTCATCGTGTCCGTGCCGTGTATGATCACAAAGCCGTCGTAGCCGTCAATGTTGTCCTTTATGATCTGCCCTAACTCCAGCCAGTGCCGGATAGTGATGTTGGAACTGTCGAGGCTGCACGCGCTCTGAAAATCAATCTCCGCGATGCCTTTCACGCCCGGGATATGATGAAACACCTCCTCGGAAAAACGGTTCGATTCCAATCCCGAATCCGGTGAATAGTTCATACCCATTGTACCGCCGGTATGCAGGAGCAGGATTTTTTTCAAGAGTACCTCCGCTGATTATTCACATTGCAATGTAATCGAAAAACTTTCTTTTGGCAAGCACATAATATCATTGGGTCTGAATTAGTGTTAAAATCGTAAAAGAAAACGCCGTCAATCCCTTCAAAATTTCGTCATATTGAAACGATTTTTGGAAAAAAAAACCAATATATGGTGTTTTACCTGTGTTAAATAGATTTTATAGTTTAACACAATAAAAAACGATTTTTATTGACAAAATCTTTAAAATTGATTACTATTATGAGTGCGTTGTAATAAGGAATTTGACAAATTTTATAGAAAAAAGAACAGTTCATTTTATTAACTTTGGGAGGTCATATGAAAGTTCCTGTAAATAAGATTCTGATAGGGTTGGGAGTCGCAGCCATTCTTTTCATAGCCAGCTGTACTTCATACGCATCAAAAGAAGAAATGCAGCAATTAGATGAAAGAAAAGCGAAAGTTCAGTCCATGCGCAATCAGGTTCAGCAGCTGACAAACGATAAAGCTAAAGCTGAACAAGAACTTAATCAGAAAAAGCAAAAGCTGGATCATGCCAAAAAAGAAAAAGAATTAGTCCTGAAACGTCTGCAAGAAATTGAGAAAGCCAATCAGGGCGGGAACTAATCGCCAGAAATCTGATTATATTCAAACTATAAGGAGACACTCACGATGAAAGTTTTAAATATTTTGGTCTTGGGTCTGGTTCTGATCCTTGGCGCTCAACTTGCCAACGCTCAGGACAATAAAATGAAGAAAGAAGACTGGACCAACGAAATGAACAGTCTGAATGGTCAACAGAATAAACTGAAGTATGAAATTGACAGTCTGCAAAAGGCAATAGCCGGAATCAAAGACGAAGGCGACAAGATCGATAAGGAGACCGAAAATATCTGGAACGAGATTTATGCCGCGATAGGCACTGACAAAGCCGCCGTTGAAGCCATGAGGAAAAAACTAGCCGACCTCGAAGCTCGCCTAAATGATTACGCCAAGATGAGCGATGAGGCTTTAAGCAAGATCGTCAAGGAACTGGAAAGTTTTAAGGCGGAAATCGACGCAAACAAAAAAGACAGACGCTACGCTCTGACCGAGATTTTTAATAAGGTCAATGATCTTTCTAACCGCGCCGAACAACTGATACAGCGCGGCAAGAATTACACGCCGCCCCGCCCGAAACATGACACGTATGTCGTTATGCGCGGCGATTACCTGTGGAGGATTTCCGGAAAGAAAGACGTTTACTCCGATCCCTACCAGTGGATCAAGATCTACTCCGCCAACCGGGACCAGATCCGCAATCCGGACCTGATCTTCCCGAACCAGTCCTTCACGATTCCGCGTTCTGCCGAATCGAACGAATACTGGGTTGTCCGCGGCGACTATATGAAGGGCATCGCCCAGAAAGTTTACGGAAACCCGTCCGACTGGGTTAAGATCTACAATGCCAACAAGAAGATCATCGGCGAAGACGCCAGCCGTATTTATCCGCACACGATTCTGATCATTCCGAAATAAAAGGAACGGTGAATACGCTTTGACCAGAAATGGTTGAAAAGTTCAGGCTCCTGGATGCACCTGCGTCCGGGAGCTTTTTTTTTAAAATTAACACATCGGAAAACGTTTGGAAGAAAAAACACTCAAGATCACCGGCATTGATCCGCTTTCCCTGCTGGGAATGAACGATCAGTACCTTAAAATTATTGAAAAAGGATTCGACGCCCGTATCGTCGTCCGCGGCGATACGATCATGCTGAACGGCGAGAGCCGTGAATTAGAAAAAATCGAGGAAGTGTTCTCCGACCTGATATTCCTGATCAACAAAAAGCGGCAGATCGACCGCATCGACGTTGAGACTATCATCCGTACCGTCAGGCACGGCGAACAAAAACCTTCGTTGGAAAACGGCGGACGGAATAATCATCAGCACCGCGATATGGATGGCGTTGTACTTTTCACTAACCGCGACGTGATCGAGGCGAAAACGCCTGGCCAGGCGAATTATGTTAAAGAAGTCCGGCGGAATGATATTGTATTTGCCATCGGGCCGGCGGGTACGGGTAAAACCTATCTGGCTGTGGCTTTAGCGATGGCGGCTCTGAAGAATAAAGAAATCGAAAGGATTATATTATCGCGTCCCGCCGTGGAATCCGGCGAAAGCCTCGGTTTCCTGCCGGGCGACCTGCGTGAGAAAATTGATCCGTACCTGCGTCCCCTGTTCGACGCGCTCGCGGACATGATCCCGCCGAACAAGTTATCGCGCGCTATGCAGGACGGCATCA
>JBBIRG010000244.1:0-4633 GCA_037441945.1 Bacteroidota bacterium
CCGTGACCGATTTCAAAGATTACGGTTTGTACATCTGGGACTGCACTCCGACAATATCCAATAATGTTTTTTACAAAAACGCCGGCGGGGAATACGCGGAAGAAAAAGACGCTATCGGACTGAACAAGGCGAACGCGATCATTAAGAATAATATTTTCTACGGCAATATCGGCGGAAGCGCGATTGACAATGAAAATAATTCCTATCCCACGATCAGCTACAACATCATCCATTCCAGCGGTCAGGCGTTCAAGCGCTGTTACGGCGGGACGGGGAACACATTCAGCGATCCGCTGCTGAACACCTGGGACTTTACCGTACAATACGGTTCTCCGGCGATTGGCAAGGGAGAGGGCGGTGCCAACATCGGCATTCTGACAGCCAGGAGCCTGACGACCACCACCACCGGATCATCCGGGTACACCGGATCCGTAACCGCAAATCTTCATAAAACGCTTTATGGTCATACCGGAAAAGTCCGCGGCGTCAGCATCAGCCTCGACGGGAAATTCGTTGCCAGCGGTGATTCCGAAGGTAAAGTGTTTATCTGGGATGCTGCAGCGGGCACAAAACTGAAAACACTGACCGGGCATACCAGCTGGGTGAACGGTATGGGATTCAGCGCCGACGGAACAAAATTAGCTACCGCCAGCAGTGATAAAAATGTATTTATCTGGGATGTAAATTCCGGTAATAAAATCGCTACCTGCGCCGGTCATACCGATCTGATCATAACCGCACGGTTCAGTCCTGACGGCCGCTATGTGGCGACCGGTTCATTTGACAATACCGTAAAAATATGGGACGCTCAGAACGGATCGCTTATACGGACGCTAAGCGGACACAAAAACAGCGTCTGGAGCGTTGCATTTAATAATGACGGGACATTACTGGCTTCGGGAGATACCGGAGATGAAATTATTCTCTGGAACACGACATCCTGGAACCGCATCCGGAGCATGAAATCAGGAAAGTCTTCCAACTGGGTCAACGGACTCGCGTTCTCAATCGACAGTAAATTGTTATATGCAGGTAACTACGATAATTCCATCGTGGTTTGGGATGTGGCGACAGGCGTGTCAGCGAAAGTATTTTACGGGCATACCAATCATGTATGGAGCGTCGCCTTCAGTCCGGACGGTAAAGTGTTAGCTTCCGCCAGCGAAGACCGAACCGTGAAATTATGGGAAACCGGCACCGGGAACCTGATTAAGACGCTGAATGAACCGAAAGAATCCCTGTCGAACGTCGCTTTTTCGGCGGACGGAACCAAATTAACCTCCGGCAGCGATGACAAGAACGTTTATGTCTGGTCGACATCCGGAATAACCGGAACCACACAGCAGGTGGTTTATCAGTCAACCCAGGTGCTTCCGCCGTTCCTTACGGCGACAGCGGTATTCAGCGACGCCAACGGCGATAACCTGCTTTCGGCGGGCGAAAGCGGTAAGATCACGCTGACGGTTAAGAATACAGGCAAAGGTCCGGCGCAGGGCGTTAACGCCAGGTTCACGATTACCACGGGTTCGCTCGGCATGTACGTCGGCAATCCGTCCTACTTTATCGGGGAAATCGCTCCCGGCACGGAAAAAACGATTACAACAACAATTGACGCCACCGACGACGTCATCGACCAGAAGGTGACCCTTAGAGCCGAAGCGACGGAAAAGAACGGGTTCGGCGCCGATGCCGTTGTAATCAACTTCAGCGCGAAGGCCTCTGATCCGCCGTTGCTATCGGTCAATAAATACGTAATCCGCGATGACGGAAGCGGGCAGAGCCAGGGTAACGGCGACGGCGTGATCCAGAAAAAAGAAACGATTGAAATCACCGTGTTTGTCGCCAACGGCGGTAAGGGCGCGGCCGGCAACGTGAAAGCAGTCCTGAAATCCACTGATCCGAGCATCATGGTTTCGCAAGCAACCGCCGACATTGGTGAAATCAAACCAGGTGAAATCAAGAAAGGCGTTTATGTGTTTGCCGTCAGCGGCAACTATAACGATGATATCGGCGGATCATCACTGCCGCTGTCGCTGGAAATCAGTGAAAAACGGCCTAAATTCAACCGTTCCGAAAATATGAATCTCAGCCTCGGAACCGACTACAAAAAAGAAGTCGTTGTGGACGTCATTTCAACGGTTACTTCAACGGATAAGACGGGTGTCATAAGCACGAATCTGAAGGACAAGGTAAATACCGCGATCGAAAAGATGAACAGCGAAATCAGCAAAATGAAAACCAATATCGGCGATATTGAGCTGCCGACGCGGGATAATGTGTACGCGGTTGTCATTGGTATCAGCGATTACAAATCAAAAGAAGTTCCGCAGCTGAGTTATGCGGTGAACGACGCCGCCGGTGTTTACGCTCTGCTGACCAACAATCTCGTCGGAGGACTCCCGAAATCAAACATCAAGTTCCTCAAAGGCGAAGAAGCGTCCTTTACCGATATGAAAGTCGCCCTGGGATGGCTGGTCAATCAGGGCATCGACGACGAGAACGCAACGCTGATATTTTACTATTCCGGGCACGGCGCTCCGGAACAGGATGACCAGGGCAACGTCCGCACGGCCTACCTGATCCCTTATGACGGCCAGCCGAAATTTATAGCCGAGACGGGCATCAGTATTGATTATCTGCAACAGGAACTCGGAAAAGTGAAAGCGAAGAACGTTTTCGTTGCTTTGGACGCCTGTTTTACGGGCTCAGGCCGGTCGTTTATGAAAAAAGGCGCGCGAGGAATCAATATCGTTCCGAAAGAAATCATCAAAGCTCAGGCCGAAGGACGCGTATTCATCACGGCGGCCGCCAACGACCAGTCCGCGTTTGATTTACCGGAAAAAGAGCACGGTTTGTTCACCAATTACCTGCTCGAAGCGATGACCGGTAAAGCCGACAGCGATGAAGACAGCGGAAACAACGACGGTTGGGTCACCTCTACCGAGGTTTTCAATTACCTGAAAGACCGCGTGGTCAAAACCGCACGCAAAAATGAAAACGTAAAACAGGAACCGCAGATGGTCGGTACGGGCGAAATCAAGCTCACGCGCATTATAAAAAAGGAAGCTTCGTCCATGACACAGGATGAAAAAATCGCGAAACTTAAAAAAGGTTCTAACGACGGCACCATCAACATGAACCAATACATCAAGGCTGTCGGACAGGTCAAATCAGGCACTGAAAATCAGGTCCTCAAAGATTATTTATTAGGGAAAATTGACGCCAAAAAATTTAACGACAGCTTCTGACATGATTCAACGCAAAGGGTGTTGTCTGCGAAGGGCAACACCTTTTTTTTGTATTATTCCGAAATCATTAAAAGTAAGCCTGAAATACAATTCTAACTTATTTATTTTACACAGGAAAAAAAATTATGACTCAAGCGCGTATCCGTCAATTCATACTGAATGGAATCCTGATACTGCCCTTATTTACTTTTATCGCATGTACATCTCTTTCGACGGGCGATCCGCTGGCGATAGATTCTTACAAACAGGCGCAGAAGCTCGAAAAAAAAGGCTATGATTACTGGCAACAGGCGATCCGGCACTACCGAAAATCGCTGTCTCAGGACAACCGTTTCATCGAAGCGCATTTGGCGCTGGGGAGGCTGTACCGGGAAAAAGGGCATGTGAAAAAAGCTGCCCAGCAGTTTCAGAATGTACTGAATATCGATCCGAACCGGATCGACCTGTACCTCGAATGCGGGCAGGCAATGTTTACCGCCGAAGAATACCGGGCGGCTCAGGTTTATCTTCAGCAGTATCATATATTCTTTCCGAAAAGCCGAAAAGGCCTCTATTGGCTGGCCGAATCCGAACGCGCGCTGAATAATCCCGTCGCTGAAGAATATTTTCTGCAGCTGATCGGTATGGATTCCTCGGACGTGGATTACTGGCAATCGCTGGCGAGTTATTATTTTTACAAGCGCGATTTTACAAAAGCATCGGAAGCTTACGCGTCGCTCATCCGCCGGAGTAAAACGCCTTCCAAACAGGCGCTGTACGAATACGGTTATTGCCTGATCCGGCTGCAAAAATGGAACGATGCTAATTCGGTTCTCGAAAAAGCGGCGCGGCTCTATGGCGAAAAATCACTGGCGCACGATTACTGGCAGGTCGTGACGAAAATATCGCTGGGGTATTTCAAGCCTCAGGCTTTTCTTGACTATCTCGACGCCGTCATACTGCTGGACGACATTCAGCGCGACCCCGCAAAAAAAACCACTTATCTGCTGGTGTATGAATATCTGAAAGGATGCATCGCGCTGGAACCCGATTTCATTCTGGCGCATATCGAATATGCGGATGTTTGCTACACGCTTGGAAAAGACGATGAAGCGATCGCTTCTTATGAGCAAATAATTCTTTCCGGCAGGGCAACGGCGGATGATTACACCAATGCCGCTTACCTGTACTTCCGGAAAAATAAGCTCGATAAAGCCCTGGCGTTTTATCAGCAATCCATCAAATTGAATCCGGACCAGGCTCACGTGGACAACTACATCCGAACGGTGAAAAAAATCATCAGCGGAGAGACTAAGAAAGAAGCGTTTGTCCTTTACGACAAGGGCATATCCGCTCAGGGCTATGACTCGGCGGAGTATTACCTGAACCGGGCAATTGCGCTTGAT
>JBBIRG010000245.1:0-4627 GCA_037441945.1 Bacteroidota bacterium
ACTGCCTCGCCTCTCAGGTTTTGATGATTTATAATATTGATTATGACGTTGTCCGCCGCGAACTGACGAACATCATGAACGGCGTCCCTACGGCACAATCCTCTTCAGGTAAAAAAACAGAAACAAAGAAAAGCAAAACGCCGGCGCTGGATCATTTCGGGCGCGACCTTACACAGCTTGCCGAAGATGGAAAACTCGATCCGATCATTGGCCGCGACGAAATCATTGAACGGGTCGCTCAGATCCTTTCCCGCCGTAAGAAAAACAATCCTGTCCTTATCGGCGAACCTGGCGTCGGAAAAACGGCCATCGCTGAGGGCCTGGCTATTCGTATTATCCAGAAAACCGTTCCTCGAATATTGTTTGGCAAGCGCGTTGTTACGCTGGACGTCGGCGCGCTGGTTGCCGGCACAAAATACCGCGGCCAGTTTGAGGAGCGAGTCAAGGCGATCATGAACGAACTTGAAAAAACATCCGACGTTATATTATTCATCGATGAACTCCACACTATTGTCGGCGCCGGCGGCGCGAGCGGATCGCTGGACGCGTCCAATATGTTCAAGCCCGCTCTGTCACGCGGCGAACTCCAGTGCATCGGCGCAACAACCCTTGACGAATACCGGCAGTATATCGAAAAAGACGGAGCCCTCGAACGCCGCTTCCAGAAAGTCATGATCGACCCGCCCAGCGTCGAAGAAACCATCGAAATCCTCCGGCAGATCAAACACAAATATGAAGAACATCATCATGTCGCATACACTGATGAGGCTATTGTCGAAGCTGTCAAGCTGTCCGACCGCTACATCACCGACCGGTACCATCCTGATAAAGCCATCGATGTTATGGACGAAGCGGGATCGCGGACGCACATTATGAGCATTGTCGTACCCCAGCAGATTCTGGATATCGAGGCTGAAATCGAACGCGTAAAACACGAAAAGGAATCAGTCATCCGCAACCAGAAATTTGAACAGGCGGCGGAATTGTGCGATATCGAAAAACGCCTGACCGAACAGCTGAATATCGCCAAAGAAGACTGGGAACGAAAAGAGGAAACATGTCCCTCAAAAGTCGACGTGGATCAGATTGCGCATGTCGTCTCGATGATGACCGGCATTCCTGTCAACCGCGTGACCCAAACCGAATCAGACAAAATTCTCCAGATGGAACAGCATCTCCAAGGACGTATCATCGGACAGGACAACGCAATTCATATTATCGCCAAGGCTATCCTTAGAACGCGCGCCGGACTGAAAGACCCCAACCGGCCGATCGGTTCTTTTATTTTTCTGGGTCCCACCGGCGTCGGAAAAACCCATTTCGCGAAAGAACTCGCTTCTTATCTGTTTGACAGCCCCGATGCTCTTATCCGCATCGATATGTCCGAATATATGGAAAAATTTTCCGTCAGCCGTCTCGTCGGATCACCCCCGGGATACGTCGGTTATGAGGAAGGCGGCCAGCTTACCGAAAAAGTCCGGCGTAAACCTTACAGTGTAGTCCTGCTCGACGAAATTGAAAAAGCGCATCCCGATATTTTCAATATTCTTTTGCAGGTGCTGGACGACGGTATACTTACAGACAGCCTCGGCCGCCGGGTCAGCTTCAAAAACGTCGTCCTGATTATCACTTCCAATATAGGAACGCGCGACGCCGGCAAAAACACCGCTTTTGGATTTACCAGCCAGAACGACGCCGAGGACGCCTATCAGCGGCTGAAATCTAAGGTCGAAGCCGAAACAAAAAAATTATTCAATCCCGAATTCATCAACCGAATAGATGAAATTATTGTATTCCATCCTTTGACCCGCGACGATGTACTCAGAATCATTGATCTCTCCATGCGGGACGTCGAACAGAAACTACGCGAACGTAACTTGACCATTTCTTTGTCCCTTAAAGCGAAGGAATTTATCGCTGAAAAGGGTTACGACCCGGTCAACGGAGCGCGCCCGCTGCGTAGGGCGATCCAGAAATTCCTTGAAGATCCCGTTGCGGAACAGATTCTCAGGGGCGGTTTCCAGGACGGCAGCCTGATACAGGTCGATCTGGAAGGATCCGAACTCTCTTTCGCCGAGTTTACCGGCGAAGCCACGCACGATCAAGTCGAATAGAATTCTATAACCGGAGGATTTATATGTTTTTTGGCAGGAAAAAGAAAAAACGCGAAGGCGCGCTCGAAGACAGCCAGATAAAGGAAGTAATTCAGACGCTCGCTGTAAATGACGGGGCAACCGTCGAAAGAATCAACTGGGATGGTTCAACAACCATTGTATCGGGGCGCGTCAGTCATGTCGGAACAAACTTTGAAGATTTCATCCTCGTCGAGGAAGGCTCCGGCGAAGGAGTCCATTTTCATATCAGCGACGGCGATATTTCAAAAATTCAGCGTGTGGCCATCAGCATCGACCTTGACGAACATCACGAAGAAGCCTACATGCCTGAAGAAACGATCATCGAACTGCTTGAAGCGCTTGATCACGGGGACGTGGTCACTGTGTCGTTCTATAACCCGTTAAAAGGCAAAGGCGATTCGGTTGTGGGAGCGATTACACTGAAAGATGAGTACAATAAGATTTTCGCGGTCGAATACGAGGCTAACGGCGAACTGATCGAAAAGGAATTTGATTTGACCAAAGAACGGATCATTGATATTATTATCATGTAAATTTCCGTAATATAAAAACCCTCTTCTCAATCGGTGAAGAGGGTTTTTTTGTTTTTAGGGCATCTAAACAATTTCACCGCTGAGTGATATCGTATAGTCTTTTACCAGCATGCTTTTCCCGGCCATTTCAAGGGCCTTCTGCACGATAAATCCTGTTCCCGAGCAGCAGGGTACTTCCATATGCAATACTGTAACCGAACGGATATTTTTTGAGGCAAACAGTGTCGTCAGTTTTTCGACGTACATTTCAAGCGTCTTGTCTAACTTTGGGCAGAAAACAACCAGAATTTTATCTTTTAAAAAACGCTGATGAAAATTCGGGTAAGCAAAAGGAACGCAGTCCGCGGCAACGAGGAGATCGGCATTGTCAAAATATGGGGCGTTCGGATTCAGCAGCGCCAACTGAACCGGCCACTGGCGCAATTCAGAATCCATCTGAATATTCTGGCTGGTATCGGATTTTTTTGCTTTCGGCGAAATCACCTGCTGACGCGATCCCGGGCAACCGCATGCCGCGGGTTCAGACGATTCCAGCGGTGGTACTGGAATTTCATTTTCTTTAAGGTAATCTATCGCTTCTTTAAGGAATTTCATTTCCCCGTGATCTTTCAGATGAAGCAAATGAGCCTTGATTGTATTCGCTCCCTGCTTTACAATGTAATCCATTACTTTACGCTCGTTATATTCTTCCGCTTCCCGCTCCTCCAGCGTAATCGCTCCCAGAGGACAGTGCCCGACACAGGCGCCCAAACCATCGCAAAACATGTCGCTGATGAGCCTTGCTTTTCCGTCGATAATCTGGATGGCGCCCTCGGCGCAGTTCGGTACGCAATCACCGCATCCGTTGCATTTTTCCTCATCAATTTTGATAATTTGCCGTAACATGGGTATCCTTTCAGTTTTTCTCTTTGAATACGGTACAATAAGTTCTCAGTTCGGGTTCGGCCATATAGATCTTTGCAAAGGAACAATAATGCGGAGAATCCGAAAGGGGATTCGCGTTTTTAACGAAATTGTAACAGTTCAAACAAGTTCTTGCGGATTGTATAGTACCATCCTGATAGAAACTCTGGATCATTTTGGATAAAAAAGATGAAATAATAATTTTTTCTTCTACACAAACGGTTCCCATCATTTCCTTTATCCGGTTTTTCCGGGAGAAAATTTTATAAAGTAGATTTTTACTTTTCTCGGTTAATTTAAAATAATGAATACGGGCATCATGAAGATCTGGCGTCTTATTAATATATCCTTTCTTTTCCAGATTACGTATCGAATCGCTGACAGTCGGTTTAGATAGCTCAAACTCTTTCGCTAAATTTGTAAGCGTACAAAGATTTTCCGGGTTATCATTTATAAATTCAATAAATTGAATTTGTGTTGGACTTAAATTTTCAATTTTGCCAATATCCCAAAGTAACAACCGATAAATTGTTATAATTTTATCGAACGCAGCAATTATATTTTTATTGATCTGTTCTTCATTAATTGAAATTGACATAAATCATCTAATTGTAGTTAGTATGCCTAACAATATACCGTGTTAACCATCGAATGTCAAGTCTTTTTTGTATATAAATAATTCTAGTAATTTAAAATCAATATAAACGAGATTTATTTAAAAAATTATTTGAATAATGAAATAAGACAATAATTTGTGTTTTTCTTCAGATGCTTTCATCTGTTTTGATTAAACCAGAAAAGAAATTTATAAATATTAACATGTTCGGATTTTCAGATATAAAATTCAGTAATAAAAAACAAATAAAGAATAACAGTGACATCTTGAATTTATGTATTTAAGCGTCCATATTTATTATAATCGAACACATTACAATGCTTTGCATTAAAAAGCAGTACAATGCATAATTTATTAAGCTAAAAAAAAGTGAAATAAAAAAATAATTATGCGCCAGTTCAATCGGTAAGTGCAACTGATTGAGTGTTGCCGTAAATCGA
>JBBIRG010000246.1:0-4624 GCA_037441945.1 Bacteroidota bacterium
CAATGTCCAGGCCTTCGATAACCTCGCCGTAAACGGTGTAATCGCCGTCTAAGTGCGGGGTTCCGCCGACGGTGGTGTAAAGGTCGATCTGTTCCTGCGTGAACGCGAACAAGGGTTTACCGCTCATGCGCATGTTCATTTCAAGTCCCCGGAGCTGGTCGAGCGCCCACGGGCCGTTGTGGACAATATAGAACTGACAGCCGCTGGAGGCTTTCTGCGGGTTCACCTGGTCGCCGAGGCGAGCCGCGGCAAGGGCTCCGCGTTTATGCAGGCGCTTGATCTCCGCGGGTATGGTATAACCGGTGCCGCCCTGTCCGTCGTTATTCGGATTGTCATCCTTGGAATTCGGGTCGCCGCCCTGGATCATGAAATTCGTGATCACTCGGTGAAACGTCGTACCGTTGTAAAAACCTTCGCGGGCCAGCTTCTTGAAATTATCAACGTGTTTCGGCGCGTCCTTTTCATAAAAATTGATAATGATCTTGCCCATATCGGTTTCGATGACGGAGACCTCTTTCTTAACTTTCATTTTGGTCACGACTTTCTTGGTTTGGTCCGTTTGATTATCTGTTCCCTTTTGCTGGCTGCAGGCGGGAAGGCCGAGAAAAAAAATGAAAAAAGCCAACCAGCCGAGAAAAACCGAAAAACGGACGGTTTCCGATGAATGAAAATTTAACTTGAACAAAGTGTTCTCCTTTCGTTAAATTGTTTAAATGCATATTTTCGTACAAAAAAATAAGTATAGAAAAATTGATGAACAAATTCAACAAGTATTGTCCGTTTTATGCGGTCTTTTGGATGTTCCTTAACACGTCCCTTTTATTCGGACAAACAGCCGGTACGCCTGATTATACGCTCAGTCAGGTAATCGATCTGAAAACAGTTCCAGTCAGTATGCGGAACCCGTCTGCGATGTCGGTCAGTCTTTACGGCGACATTTTTATTGTTGATACGGACAACCATCTTCTCGTAAAACTTGACGGCAAGGGAAATTATGTGACGCACACCGGCGGATTCGGGTGGAAGGATCAGCAACTGGATATGCCGAAGGATGTTTCCACGTTCGACGGGTTGAACATTTATGTCGCCGATTACCAGAACCAGCGCGTCCAGCGCTACAACCGTCATTTGCAGTTCATTTCGTCGCTAGGATTATCGCCGCTGAACCGCGACGGAATGAAAGCGCGTTCGGGAAGGGAAATTGAGATCGGTTATCCCGTTTCGCTATCCGTTTCGCCGCTTGGCGACCTGTTCTGCGTCTATCAGGAATGCAATTCCGTTCTGAAAATCACGTCAACGGGCACGCTCGGCGTTTCGTTTGGCGGATTTGAGTCGGGAAAGGGCAAACTGACAAAACCGGTCCGCGTACGGGCGACAAAAACGAAAGTTTATATACTGGATCAGTCTCGGATCGTGATTTACGATTATTTCGGGAATTTCCTGAATGAGATCGCTCATACGCTCATACGGACACCGAATGATATCGCAATTGACCGAAACGAAAGGATTTATATTGCCGGAACAAATCCGCCCGGTATTCTGTTGTTCAGGGCGAACGGGCAATTTATAGGCGCTATGGCGGATTACGAATTTTCAAATCCGGCCTCGCTCGGCCTGTACGGAAATCAATTGTACGCGCTTGACAATCAACTCATGCGGATCGTTGCGTTTCAGCTTTCGGAAAGACGCTGATCGATGCAGCGAATCCATACGATACTCGCGATCATTCTGATGAGCGGCATGCAGAGCCTCTTCGGACAGGATATTCCGGATAGCGCATCCGCCGTACCGGATTTTCTGTTTCAGATTACCGGTACGAAAAGCCGTACTCCGGCGCTGAACCTGCTTGACCGGAACGCCGAATTAACGGGATTCGGGACGGATACGGTGTATCGTTTACCGGAAGCGATGATCCTGTTTGAAAGCGAGATCGTCGAAATCGGAACCATGCGGCTCGTCCGGGGAACGGATTATATGATTAATTACCTGTATGGTGAAATCCGTTTTGCTGTGCCGATTGCGTCCGGCGTTAAAGCGACTGTGCGGTATCGCATATTCCCTTTTGGACTGAGTGATATTTACAGGCGCCGTGATTCAACGGCTATTCGAATCGTCGCAGATTCGTCCGGTTTCTTAAAGCGTAAAAAATTATATACGGGAACGGTTCAGCAGGAAAACCCGTTTTTCGGACAGTCGAACATTACAGGTTCCGGCAGCATCACGCGCGGCTTTACGATCGGAACGAACCAGGATTTCACGCTGAACTCCGGACTGAACATACAGATCGCCGGACAACTGACCGACGACGTTACTATCGAAGCATCTTTGACGGATGAATCAACGCCGATACAACCCGAAGGTAACACGGAAACCCTTCAGGAAATCGATAAAGTTTTCATTGAGGTCAGGAAAGCCGACCGATATTCAGCGACATTCGGCGACTTTGATTTTCAGCTGAGGGGGACGGAGTTCGGGGCTTTTTCCAGAAAACTGCAGGGCGTCAAGGCATCGGCGAATACGGAACGTGTGAAAGCGGACGTAACATTCGCGGCCAGCGAAGGCAGATATGCGTCGATCGCGCTTAAAATGTCCGAAGGCGTTCAGGGCCCGTATGAGCTTTCCGGCGCGCGCGGGGAGAAAAATATCATCATCATCGCAGGGACGGAAAAAGTGTGGCTGAACGGAATCCTGATGCGGCGGGGCGAAGATCAGGATTATGTGATTGATTACAGCGCAGCGCAGATCACTTTCACGGGGCGGCGGCTGATAACACCGGAATCCCGCGTGGTCGTCGATTTTGAATACACCGAAGAACTATACCGCAGAAATACGCTGGCCGGGCAGATACAGACACAATGGATGGACAGCCGTATCCGGTTCGGAGGGCTATTTATCCGTGAATACGATGATAAAAATAATCCGGTCAATTTATCATTGTCAAAGGAACTGACCGATTCACTCTCGCGTATTGACGACCGAACCGTCGGACAGGGCGGTAATGTTATCTGGGTCAGCGGCGCATCATGGGCAGGCGCAGGCCGCGGGGCTTACATCCGTGTTTACGATCCGGTGAATCAGGATACTATCTTCATTTACAAAGGCGCGGACAGCACGGGCGATTATAATGTCCGGTTCACCAATGTCGGCGCGGGTCGCGGCGATTACACGCGCGGGCTCATCCTGGGTGAATTCCGATACGCGGGGAAAAATCAGGGTGATTTCCTGCCGCACGTTCCGCTGACATTACCGACGACGAATACGCTAGGGTCGTTTTTCCTGGAAGCCAGACCGAACCGGATATGGTCGGTTTACAGCGAGCTGGCGTTCAGCGGATTCGACGTCAACACGTACTCGCCCGGGCAGATTGCCGGAAAGGCTTATCATATATCATTCCGCGCGGATAAACAGCCGCTGAAAATCGGGACCACGGTTCTCGGTGAAATCGATCTCAGCGCGAGGATTCGTCACCGCGACAGCCTGTTCACCGAGATCAGCCGCTTGGATCACGCTGAATTCAGCCGGTCGTGGAATTTCAGCCCGGACGCGGTTTCATCAAAGTCGCAGAACCGGGAACTACTAAGGGAGTTCGGCGCGGAGTACCGCCCGAGGCCATACTTGCAACTGGCTCCGTATTACGGATTCATGGAAAAAGGCGACCGGGACTTATTATCGGAACGGATGGGCGGTTCGTTCGGGCTGAATAAAGTCCGATGGCCCATGATCCGCTACCGGTATGACCGGATCGCGACTTCAGCGGAAAGCTCAGCGGGAAAAACAAGTTCAAACGTAGGCCGCCAGCGCGCGCAAACGAGTTACCGCTTCTGGAAAATCGAGCCGGGATTTGAATACGAAAGTGAATTCATCCGTAACCGAAGAAGCTCCGCGGATTCGGTAACGGGAAGTGAATATCAAACCTACCGCCCGAAATTGGATATACCGGGATTTTCTAAAACGCAGTTGGGGATTTCTTATGAACGGCGTTATGATAAGCTGAAAAACAGCCGCGTCGATTCACTGAACGGTACAGTTTCCATCGCATCGACAAGCCGGCTGTACTGGACGGTCGCTGACTGGAAAAACCTGAATTCAACGATTGAATTCACGCAGCGCCGGAAAGAATTCGCCGGACGTTTCAGAACGGCGGACAATCCGGACAAGCTGACTCGCCTCGTTAATTCGACTGCGGATTATTCCCCGTTAAACCGCGCGGTACAGCTGACGATGAATTACCAGGTATCCGAGGAACAGATACAGAACCGCAAGATCATTTTTATTTCAGTCGGCCCAAACCAGGGCAATTTCGTGAAAGTCGCGCAGGACAGTTTTGTGCAGGTTCCGCAGGGACTGGGCGACTGGATACAGGGAAGTGTCCGCGCGAACCGCTTCACGCCGGTCGTGGGACTTACCGCCGGATTCCGTCTCCGCATCGAGTTGTACCGCTGGCTGGTTCAGAAGGATAGAGAAAGAAAATCACAATCCGATACGGCCGGTCAGCGTGAGGCGGAAAGGGGATTCTGGCGTTGGCTGATGATGAACGCCGCGTCTGAAACCTTTTTCCGGGTCGAGGAAAACCAGGACAGCCCGGACTGGTCATTTTACTTTCTAAATCTGAATCAATACCAGA
>JBBIRG010000247.1:0-4618 GCA_037441945.1 Bacteroidota bacterium
TATTTGCTTGTTAAAGAGTTTAGAATTGATTTTCCATAAGTCACTTCTACATCGTTGTGCTGATACCGGATGAAGAATTTCACAGGTTTTGTTAAACGACAGAAATAACACAGGCTATTAGTATACTTTTTCTGAAAAGGAAAAGCAAATACTTTGAATCATGAGACGCTGAAATCACGCGACAACGACGACTGGAATATGACAATCCGGTTAAAAATAGAAACAAGCGTGTCGGTTTCGATGCTGGTTAAGTCCGGCAGGTTGATATACGGCGTTGCCTGTTGATAACTTCTGATGGATTCAGACTGGGAGCGCATTTGCAGTGACATTAGAAACTCAAAAGCTTCTTTCATTTCGCGATAAGCCGACCGGCTGAAAAAATTTTTTTCGTGCAAACGCCGAAGCCGTAAAAGGGTGTTGGTTTCCGGAATCCGGTGGAACATGGCATATAATCTTATCATGTGGACAATGACGCGAATCGGGCTTTTGATGTTAAAGAGGTTCACTTTTTCGGAACCGGTTTCAGTTTGAATCTTATTGAACATTCCAATCGGCATTTTATAGTTTATGCAAGCCATCGCCAAATGATTGAAAAATGACGGATTTTGTTCCAGCGTTTGATTGACGGAATTTTTCAGTTCGCCAACCAGCCGTAAATCGCCATAAACGCCTCGCAGATCGAAGAAAACACTGGTATCGAGTATAGCCTGAGGTTCCGGCGTCCTGATCCATTTACTGAAATAGGCCTTCCATTCATCGATCGGCTGACACCATTTCGGATTACCGGCCATGATATCGCCTTTACAGAGGTGGTAGCCGGCTTCATCGAGCATGCGGTTCATCCGGGTACCGAAATTGATAAAATATTTTCTGATAAAATCCGGATCTCCGGATTCATCCGGCTTGTAGATAAGCGCGTTGTCTTGGTCGGTCATCAGAGTTTGTTCAGAGCGGCCTTCGCTTCCGAGCGCAATAAAAGCGAAAGGAACGGGCGGCTTTCCCATTTCGGCGATGATCCATTCGGCGATTCGGGATGCGGCGCGGTCGGCAAAAGATGAGTACATGCGTGTAATATCGTGAATTTTCGCTGAACCGCCCATCATGGATGCGATCAGGTATTCAAGCTGCCGCCGCTGTTCCTCAATCGCCTTTAAGTTCGGCCAGTCCGCCGTATTGCCGTACAAATAGCGGAATGAGGCATTCAACAAATCGGACAAGCCGTTCCGGGTAATTACGCCCGTAATTCGTCCTTCGAGATTTCTGACGGCCGCATAATCCGAGCCAAGCCGGTCCATTTGCGTAACCGCGGAAAACAAGGAAGCATCGGGCGTGGTGATAACGACCGGCGCTCGCATGATCTCAAAAACCGGCTGTTCCGGATCAATAAAACGCCTTGACAGCGCGTCGCGGAATGTATTGCTTATAATCGCCCCGATGGGTTCGCTATTTGAGCCGTTAACAAGCATGACCTCCGCTTTCATCGCGGACATATAAGCCGCCGCTTCGGACAGTTTCAGCAGATACGAGCAAAAGACCGGCTTATCAGCAAATTGCCAGACCGGATGATTCCAAATATTCCAAGGAATCTGCAGTCTTGTAATTAGTTCATCCTGTTGGTCGGCTGCGTCCGATTCTCCGGTCACGTCGCGGAGAATTCCGTCGACATGGGCGATTTTCTGATCCTCTTTCCTGTGAGTTACGGCGGTCACGGCAAAACGGCGGATGCGGCTGTCATAGGTCAACATCCGTATGCGGAAATCCCTGATAAAATCCAGCTCTTCCAGCGATCGCATCAGGCGTTTGCGGTCATCAGGATCGATGATCAAGTCGAGTATCGTGTGCCGGAACAACTCCTCTTCGGTATTGAATCCAAGCATCCGCACCGTCGTTTGGTTGGCCGAAATGATTTTCCCTTTGCGTCCGGGCTGTGAACGGAAGAACCCGATGCCGAACGACTCAGACAGCCGTATCCATCTATCGCGGTCTGACGGTTCGATTTCAAATTTGGTTTCCGTAATATCTTTTACGCTAACGATTAAGCCCGGTTGGCCCGATAAGGATGCCTTGGAAAGCGACAGAACGGCGTCGATCAGCGTTCCGGCAGGATCAACCAACTGGGTCTCGATGTTCATGTTCAGCGAATCGCTGCCTATCCATTGTTCGATCCGTTCCATATCCGGACGTCGGTGCGACGGGATCAGTTCATGAAAATCGTTGCTGACCGTCATGTTCTCGGGAAAATCAAGCCGCGATCGGATTACAGGATTCATGTAAATACATCGGTTATCGGTAATCAGAAGGGATCCGTCCGTGGACGCTTCAACAAGCGATTTGTATTTTTCCCGCGATACAATCAGCAGTCTTTCCGCTTCCAGCCGTTTCATTTCAGCGGTGAGCTGTTGACGGACAATGTAAAGAATCAGAAGGGCAATGAACAGGCAAATACCCAGCAGGGTAATTACCATCATTTGCTTAATTCCGGCGATTTCAGCGCGCACATCCTCGATATAGATTCCTGTTCCGATGATCCAACCCCATGGCTTAAAAACCTTAACAAAAGAAATCTTCGGAACGATATGCAGGCTGTCGTCCATCCATTGCCACTCGTAGTTCACATAACCCTCGCCGTTTTCGGCGGTAACGCGGACGCATTCGATAAAAAGTTTTTTTCCTGAAGGATCGGCGAAATCCGTCAGATCCTGGCCGTTCAAGTCCCCCCGGTATGGATGATTGATCATACGGGGAACGGTATCGGTAATCCAGAAATAATCTTTGTTTTCGATTCCGTAACGTATGTAACCGATGCGCCGGATAGCCCTTATTTGCGCTTCTTCGCGCATGATGAGCCCTTCTTGAACGTCCCGTTCGTACCGTTCGGCCAGGCTGACGGCAGAATTCACCAGTTCCCGAAGCACTTCTTTTTTCCCGTTAATCAGGTGATACTCGACATACGGCACAATGAACGCAAAAATCAGAACGACAAATGAGCCGACAGCCAGCACCACCGGCAGTATCGTATGCAGAAAAAACCGTTTTCGGTTCAGTTTAACGCCATTGGGTTTCATACAAAACGCCTGAAATAATGTTTTTTAGTTTTGAGCGGAATGAGTTCCGCGGTCAACGATTTGAAATCCATTATCGCGCAGCCGTTATAACCGGAAGCGGCTGCAACGCAGGGCATGATGATTTGAAAGTCGCCGTCCGGGAAGGGGAAGGCGCCGAATGAGCGGTATCCGTAATAATCCAGCATTGCCAATTCGGCGCCGGCGGGATGAAAATGCCCGGAAATGCCGATCCGACATCGCTGATTATTCATGAACCGGAAATGACCGCTGAAATCCTCCGGTTTTCGCGGACGCCAGACGGCGGAACCCGATAAGTCGGGCATGACCGAATGAGAAAACAGGACGCGCATTCCGTTGTATTCCGTCATGACAGATTCCGGAAGCGTTTTCAAATAATCCGTTTCACTGCGGCTGGTGAGGGAAGACAGATCATGATCTTCGTAAAGCCAGACTCTGCCATAGCCAAGGCGATATCGTTCAGAATAATCGAGGTCATACCAGTTTTCCGGAAAAGGAAAAAGGCCGCATTGAGCCGGAATCCGGCGCGCTGTGAACCAGTCATGATTACCGGCAAGAACGTATTTACAATGGTCTTTTACGGATTCGATACATTTTGACGCGTTCCTGCCGGAGAGGTGTTTGTAGTGTCTTACATCGAACCCCGTGATATCGCCAAGACAAACAATTTCATCGCATTGTTTTTTCTCAAGAAGCCGGAAACTTTCGCTTAGGCGTTCATAGTCTTCATGAATATCGGTGATGATTCCGACCCGCACGGCGTCTCCTGTGAAAGGATTGAAACCTGTCCGTGAAAATGAAACTCTTCTTTAGTGAAGATAATTTTATTTCAGAATAAATTCAAACCAATTCACAAATGAGTTCAGAACTCATTTTTTTGTGATAAACGAAATCCTTGACATTTGTTATAAAAGAAATTATCATTTGTCGCATTTCGGTATTGATATTTTTTTATTTTCAAGATCTAATAACATTGGAGATGCATAATGATGCAGGATAAACAAGCGTTAATGAAGCACAATTACCGGTACCGGCTGATTGTGGGATTTCTTTTCTTTTTCATTTTTTTTATTTACTACATGGGTGTTGCGGTTCTGAACACTCCTGAATTCAGAGATACGGCGTCTGTCATCGTGGCGGGCATTCCTCTTGGCATGTTCCTGACCCTTCTGATTTTTCCTTTTTCCTGGTTGCTCGTAATCCTCTACTTTATTTTCTGGAGATAAGCCATGATAGAACATCCTTTAGTATTTATTTTCATCGCGTTTTTCGTCGTTGTAACCATTCTAGTAACATATTACAGCCAGAAATGGACCAAGTCAGCCAGCGATTTTTATGTCGCCGGGAAAAAGACCCCGTGGTTCATTACCGGCGTAGCCATGATGGGCAGTTATCTTTCAGCGGCAAGTTTTCTCGGCGTAGCCGGCGATATCGCCATCAAGGGCATTGACCGGATCTGGCTTGGCGTCGGGTTTTTCGGCGGATACATGGCTGTGCTGATGCTGATCGCGGCGCCTCTGAGAAATGTAGGCCGA
>JBBIRG010000248.1:0-237 GCA_037441945.1 Bacteroidota bacterium
GCTTGTTCAACCGATATCGGTGCGGAAAAACGGCGCCGTTTACGAACTTATCGCCGGCGAACGACGATTCCGCGCCTGCAAACTCGCCGGATGGGACAAAATTCCCGCCTACGTGCATCAGGACGTTTCCGACGAAAGCATGCTCGAAATGGCGCTGATCGAGAATGTCCAGCGTGAAAAACTCAATCCGATCGAACTCGCCGAAGGCTACCGGCAACTCATTGAAACCTGTCATCT
>JBBIRG010000248.1:247-1635 GCA_037441945.1 Bacteroidota bacterium
CACGCAGGACGACGTCGCCCGAAAAATCGGCAAAGACCGGACGACGATAACGAACATCATCCGCCTGCTGAAATTGCCCGGTGAAATCCAGTTGAGCCTAAAAAACGACGAAATCACTATCGGACACGGCCGTTCCCTATTGGCTCTTCCGTCGGAAAAATGGCAGGTCAAAATATGGAAACAAACGAAAGATCAGGGTTTATCGGTACGAAAATGCGAGCAACTGGTTGCAAAAACACTGAAAGATATTGAGGCAACCAAACACGGCCGGCCCGCGCAGACGGTCGCTCCGGTGAATCCCCACTTAGCCGACCTGGAAAACCGGCTGCGCATCAAATTCGGCACGAAAGTCAAAGTGACGCCTTCCGGAAAAGGCGGCTCAATCCAGATTGACTATTATTCCAATGATGATTTGGACCGGCTTCTGGAATTATTCGATCATATCCGGGATTAACTGATTATCTCAAATTAGATAAGGCGTCATCGATGAATATACTTTACGGCCTCCCCAGCGAAGGGATGGGACATGCCACGCGCAGCAAGGTGATTATTGATCATCTTCTGAAGAACCACGAAGTGCGGGTTGTAACCAGCGACCGCGCTTATCACTATATGGAAAAGCATTTTCCCGGTAAGGTTTACGAAATCAGCGGATTGCATTTTGTTTATGAAAAAGGAACTGTTTCCAGGTCGAAAACCGTCGCGGCAATCCTGAAATCCGCCCCAAGAGATCTGATGAGAAACCTGCGCCAGTACCAGTTCATTCATCATGATTTCCGCCCTGACCTTATAATTTCCGACTTTGAGACTTTTACATTTTTTTTCGCCGCGTTTTATAAAATCCCAATCATCAGCGTTGACAACATTCAGATCATCAGCCGCTGCGTACTGGATATTGATATTCCCAAAGATGAAAAAGAGAACTATCGGATAGCAAAGAACATCATACGGCTGAAAGTACCCAATTGCCGGCGGTATTTCATCACATCTTTTTTTAACGCTGAGATTTCCAGAAAAAACACGCGGCTCGTCCCGCCGATTCTGCGCGACGAAATCATCCGTGCCGTCCCGGAACGGGGCCGTCATATCCTGGTTTATCAGACCTCTTCCAGCCAGCATAATCTTGTTGACATACTAAAATCAGTTTATGGCACGGATTTCATTGTTTACGGAATGAACCGGAACGAAGCGCTCGGAAATGTGATGTTAAAGACGTTCAGCGAAACGGGTTTCATCCAGGATCTGGCTTCTTCGCGCGGAGTAATCGCCAACGGCGGATTTTCGCTGCTCAGCGAGGCGGTCTACCTTAAGAAGCCAGTCTGCAGTGTTCCCGTGAAAAACCAGTTTGAGCAATATGTCAACGCCTCGTACATTGAAAAGCTCGGATA
>JBBIRG010000248.1:1648-3786 GCA_037441945.1 Bacteroidota bacterium
TTACGGATTTTTCATCCGATGTCATTAGGACGTTCCTGTATGATCTGGATCGTTTCCAGGAAAAACTCGACAGCTACAGACAGGACGGAAACCAGGAAACGTTCCGCATCCTCGACGAAGCGTTAAAAGAATTCGGCACATAATCAATCTCCGATGATAAAAGCTATGCAACATTCAATGTTTGATCGCCTGAATACCGTCCAACGTGAAGCCGTCGTGGCAACGCAGGGACCCGTTCTTATACTCGCCGGCGCGGGCAGCGGAAAAACACGCGTCCTGACCCACCGGATCGCCTATCTCATCTCGGCAGAGCAGGTCTCCCCTTTTCACATTCTCGCCGTAACGTTCACCAACAAGGCGGCCAACGAAATGAAAGAGCGCATTATCGCGCTGGTTGGCGAAAAAGCGCGCACGATGTGGATGGGAACGTTCCATTCCGTGTTTAGTAAAATCCTGCGAATGGAATCAGAAAAAATCGGCATCTCAAGAAATTATACGATCTATGACTCCGATGACCAGCGTTCACTCATCAAAACCTGCATGAACGATATCGGAATCTCCACAGAATTATACGCGGTACCGCTGATCCAGTCCCGCATCGCTTTCGCGAAGAATCACCTGCTGTCTCCTTCCCAGTTCCTGAAGAACATCGAAAGCCCCGTGGATGAGCGCGCGCAAAAAGTGTACGCCGAATATGAAAAACGCCTGATGCGTAACAACGCCCTCGATTTTGACGATCTCATCATCAAGCCGATCAGGCTGTTCTCCGATCATCCGCAGACGCTCGAATTCTACCAGGACAAATTCCGGTTCATTCATGTGGATGAGTACCAGGACACCAATCATGCCCAGTATGTGCTGATCCGGATGCTGGCGGTGAAAAACGGAAACATCTGCGTGGTCGGCGACGACGACCAGTCCATCTACGGATGGCGCCACGCGGATGTGTCAAATATACTCAATTTCACCAAGGAATTTCAGCAGACCCGCGTATTCAAACTCGAACAGAATTACCGTTCCACCAGACATATTCTCGACGCCGCCGGTCATGTTGTCCGGAACAACCGGATGCGTACCAATAAAACATTATGGACCGAGAATCATCCGGGCGATCCGGTCACCGTCATTGAAAACCAGACCGACCGTGATGAGGCAAAAACAATCGTTCATTTGATCCAGAATCAGATGCGCCGGGAAAAAAGTGAGTTTTCCGATTTTGCCGTTTTATACCGGACCAACGCCCAGTCGCGTACGATCGAAGACGCGCTGCGTTCCGCGGTCATACCCTATGTCATTGTAGGCGGACTGCGGTTCTACGAACGCAAGGAAATCAAGGACGTTCTCGCCTACCTGCGCCTGATCAACAATACTTCCGATGACGTCAGTTTAAAACGCATCATTAATTTCCCCGTCCGCGGCATCGGCCAGACAACCATCGACCGGATCGAGGACTACGCCAAAGCTTCTTCCATCAGTATGTATGAAGCAGTCCAACGGATGAACGGGACTAATACCGTCGATCTGGGCACTCGGGCAACAAATGCGTTGGCTTCATTTTATGAACTGATTGAAAAATACCGTGAACTCAAAAAAACGATGAAACTCAGCGAATGGCTCGGCATTTTACTGGACGAAACCGGCATACTGAAATACTATAAAAAGGACCAAACGCCGGAAAGCTTCGACCGCTATGAAAATATCGCCGAATTAGTCAATGCCGTTCATGATTTTACTGAAAAAACGGAACCGGATGATTCAGCCGATCTGCTGGACCAGTTCCTGAAAGACGTAACGCTGATGACGGATATTGACCAGTGGGACGATCGCAAAAACGCCGTGACGCTGATGACGCTGCACAGTTCCAAGGGACTGGAGTTTCCCTGCGTGTTTATAGCCGGCGCTGAAGACGGGCTGTTTCCGCTTGAAAAAGCCGCGCAGGACAAGAAAGAACTGGAAGAAGAACGCCGTCTTTTTTATGTCGGGGCGACACGGGCGCAGAAAAAACTATATATACTGTATGCGCGGCAGCGGATGCGTTTCAACAACCTGTATCTTTGCCTGCCTTCCCGTTTTATCGATGAACTCCCTGAAGATGCCGTCGAATGGCAACGGCCGGCAAAAACAAAGCTCAGGGAATC
>JBBIRG010000248.1:3796-4603 GCA_037441945.1 Bacteroidota bacterium
GATATTCAGCCAAGCCAAAATATCCGGTGCGCAGAAACATCCATTCCCTTCAGACGGAAGTCAAAGCGGATGAAAACGAAATCCGGCGCGATTTCACCGCAGGACAGCAGGTCGACCATCCCACTTTCGGCCGCGGAAAAATCATCAACGTCGAAGGCAAGGGTGAAAACCAGAAACTGAAGATTTTATTCAAAGACGGCGTTGAACGAAAATTATTCGTCAAGTACGCCAATTTAAGCATCCACTAACTAACCCCAGTCATTATGAGCATCAAATTCCCTGTCTTTTTTTTCATACTGATCACCGCGGTTTCCATAACCTTGCATGGGCAAGGGAGCGGCGCCGACACGGATTTCCTTTACGCGAAAAAACTCTACGATGATAAAATGTACAGCCTGTCCGCGCAGGAATTCACCCGCTTCATCCGGAATTACCCGAATGATCTCCGCATTCCCGACGCGCGGTATTTTGCCGGCCTTTCCTTTTACAGCCTGAATCAGTTCGACGCCGCGCGGCGTGAATTCCAGTTTCTGGCCATTGATTTCCCGAAAGACAAGCGCGCGATCGAGGCATGGACGAAAATTTCGGAATGTTACGCCGCCATGAATGATTACGCGGCGGCCGCCAACGCCCTGTCGAGCTTAGTGTCCTTTTATCCGCAATCGCCCAATCTCATTAACGTCCAGCTGCTGATCAGTGATTACCATATTCGATCCGGTGAAATCAAAAACGCCAAAGACAAACTGAACAAATTTATTATTGATTACCCGGATATCCCGGAACTGTTCCAGGCGCGATTCCGGCTTG
>JBBIRG010000249.1:0-4575 GCA_037441945.1 Bacteroidota bacterium
CAGTTCCCAATTCACTAAATAATTCACGCTGTGCAACATACCGCGGATCTGGGGCGCGTCCTGATGATAAACCACCTGCCCGATCCGGCGCAAACCCAATGAACGCACCGTATCGCGGTGATTCTGTTTGCAACCGACAGCGCTTTTAACTTGTTTGATTTTCAATACCTTCATGGTACGCATTCACCTGTTACGTTCAAAGTACTTGATGATTATTTACTTGGTCAGCACATCCATCACCGGCATGTCGCGCACGGCGGCCATACCTTTGGCGGTCGTGACGTCTTCCAGCGCTTTCATGGTGGCCTTCACCAGATTATGCGGATTCGACGAACCTTTGCACTTGGTGAGAATATCGGTAATGCCGAGTGACTCTACAACCGCTCGGACAGCCGATCCGGCGATAATGCCGGTTCCCTTGGACGCCGGTTTCAGCAGGACTTTTCCCGCGCCGTATTTGCCCGTGACCTCGTGCGGCAGGGTGCCGTTCAGCAGGGGAACGTAGATCATTTTCTTTTTGGCGTCTTCCTTGCCTTTGGCGATCGCGTCGGGCACTTCATTCGCTTTGCCCAGGCCGATGCCGACCTTGCCCTTACCGTCGCCCACCACGACAATCGCGTTAAAACTGAAGCGCCGTCCGCCTTTCACGACCTTGGCGACGCGGTTGATGTGCACAACGCGTTCTTCCTTCAGTTCTGTATCGTTCGGATTGTCCGCCGATTCTTTCTTTTCAAATGATTTCTTATTCATCGATGCCTCATCGTTTAAGTCTGGATAAGACTATGGGATAAATGGTTCTAAAATTTCAGACCGCCTTCGCGCGCGCCTTCCGCAACGGCTTTGACGCGCCCGTGGTACTTGTATCCGCCACGGTCAAAAACAACGGTTTCGATGCCCTTGGCTTTCGCGGCTTTCGCCAGCTCTAGCCCGACTAATTTCGACAGGCTGGTTTTACCTTTGCCTTTTTCCGCTGTAATTTTAACCGGCGCCGAAAGGGAACCGACATATACCAGCGTATGTCCCCGGTCGTCATCAATCAGCTGAGCGTAAATGTGCTTAAGGCTCCGGAATACCGCCAGCCGGGGTTTTTCGGCTGTGCCGGTCACTTGTTTGCGGATACGTTTACGGATTTTGGTCCGTTTCATGGTTTTGACTATGTTTTTGTCTGCCATATCACTATCTGTGTATAGGTGAATGTTTCTATATTCTAAATTATCATGTCAGCGTTTATTTTTTAGCCGCAGCTTTACCGGCTTTACGTTTGACTTTTTCTTCGACAAACTTAATGCCTTTGCCTTTATAGGGTTCCGGCTGTTTGAACGAACGGATCTTGGTCGCCACTTGGCCGACTAATTGTTTGTCTATCCCTCTAACCGAAAAAACCGTAGGCGAGGTAACGTTGATTTCAATGCCCTGGGGCGGAATAAATAAAATCGGATGGGAGTAGCCCAAACTGAAGCGGATGACATTATCTTTGGTTTCGACTTTATATCCCACACCGACGATTTCCATTTTCCTTTCAAACCCGTCGGTAACGCCCGCAATCATATTCGCGATAATCGCCCGGGCTGTGCCGTGCAGGGATCGCTGGAAACCGACATTGTTTTTCCGTGAAACGACGATCATTTTATCTTTCTGTTCGATGATCGTTTCCGGGTGGAAAGCACTGACTAACTGGCCTTTCGGACCCTTGACGGTTACCGTTGTACCCTGGATCTGGACATTGACTTTATCCGGGATGGGTATCGGTTTTTTTCCTATTCGTGACACGTTGGTTGCTCCTGTTATGATCTATTCAACATAAAATAATCTTCATGGGGTCTACCAGATATAGCACAGCACTTCTCCGCCTACGTTTTCGGCGCGGGCACGTTTGTTGGTCATCACGCCTTTCGAGGTTGTCATGATCGCGATTCCGAGATTGGAACGGACGCGCGGCAGTTTGCGTACGCCTTCGTATTTCCGGAGCCCGGGACGGCTGACCCGACTGATACGGGTGATCGCGTTTTTCTTTTTTTCGTCGTACTTCAGGTAAATGCGGATGAGTCCTTGTTTACCGTCGTCGAAATTCGCGTAATCCCGGATATAGCCCTGCTCCAGCATGATCTGGGTAATATCCCGCTTCAGGTTTGACGCCGGCACATCCACGAAGCGCTTCTGCGCCTTGATGGCGTTACGAACCTTGGTTAAATAATCTGCTATGGGATCCGTCTTGGACATGGATGATTACTCCTTATTGGAAATCCGTTGAATGAAAAATTACCATGATGCCTTGGTGACGCCCGGGATTTCACCGGCCAGCGCCAATTCACGGAAACAAATACGGCAGACGCCGAATTTGCGGTAATAACCCCGCGGACGCCCGCACCGCCTGCAGCGGTTATGCTGCCGCGTGGAAAATTTTGGTTTCTTCTTTGTTTTTGCGACCCATGCTGTTGTTGCCAACGTCGTTCTCCTTGAATAATCCTTATTGAACTTTTATTTTTTCTTTAAGGGTAAACCCATTTCTTTAAGCAGTTCGTAAGCTTCCTCATCCGTTTTCGCGGACGTCACGATGGTGACGTCCATACCGCGGACGCGGTCCATTTTGTCAACGTCGATTTCCGGAAAAATGATCTGCTCCTTGACGCCTAAGGTATAATTGCCGCGGCCGTCGAACGCGCGGTCGGGAACGCCGCGAAAATCCCGGATACGCGGGATCGCCACATTCAGAAGACGATCGAGAAATTCGTACATCCTTGCGCGGCGCAGGGTGACGAAACAGGCAATGGCAACGCCTTCCCGCAGCTTGAAGTTCGAAATGGCTTTTTTCGATTTGCGGATGCTGGGTTTCTGTCCCGTGATCGTCGTCAGATCGCTCACGGCGGCGTCCAGCAGTTTGGGATCTTGCGTCGCCGCGCCCACGCCCATATTCACTACCACTTTTTCGATCCGCGGAATCTGCATCACGCTGGTATAATTGAATTTCTTCATCAGCGCCGGCGCCACGCGGCTCTTATAGTCGACAAATAACCGCGCCTGGTAGTCTTTGTCTACCACGACCTTCTGTTCAGCTTTGGCTCCGCCTTCTTTTTTCTTATCGGCTTTGCCTTTGTCGGGTTTCACTTGCCCCGGTTTACCCTTGGCGTCTTTCGTATCTTTTTGTTTGGCTTCCTTCGCCATGTTGTTCATCCTTATAATTTATCGCTCGTGTTCATTGTAGCCCAAGTTGATGTCGCCTTAGTTGACCACTTCGCCGTTGACTTTGGCGACGCGGACTTTTTTGCCGTCCTCGAGTTTCTTGTATCCCACGCGGGTCGCCTTGCCGTTGTACAGCAGCATGACGTTGCTGACATGGATCGGGGCTTCTTTTTCCTGGATGCCGCCCTGCGGGTTTTTCTGGTTCGGCTTGATGTGTTTTTTCCGCAGATTGATGCCTTCGACGATGACCTTTGATTTGTCGACAAACACTTTCAGAACCTTGCCCTGCTTGCCTTTATGATTTCCGGCAACAACCTTCACAACGTCGTTTTTCTTGATATTCATAGTACCTCGTAAATCGTTTGGTTTCGGTCCGGACAGGATTACAGCACTTCCGGAGCCAGAGAAACAATTTTCATAAACTGCTTTTCGCGTAATTCCCTCGCTACCGGCCCGAAGATACGCGTTCCGGTCGGTTCTTTTTGGTTGTTGATCAGCACAGCGGCGTTTTCATCGAAACGGATGTAGGACCCGTCCGACCGGCGCGCTTCTTTGCGGACCCGGACAACCACAGCCCTTACGACGTCGCCTTTTTTGACTGTACCGCCCGGCATCGCGTCTTTCACCGATACAATGATCTCGTCGCCCAGCCGCGCGTAACGCTTGGAGGTTCCGCCCAGCACGCGGATACACATGACTTTCTTGGCGCCGGAATTATCCGCAACTGTTAATCGGGTATATTCTTGAATCATGACAAACTCACAGGTTTAATGGGTTGACTTAATCTGCTTTTTTTAGAATTTCGACTAAACGCCACCGTTTGCGCTTGCTCAGCGGACGGGTTTCCATGATTTTGACGAGGTCGCCGATTTTTGCTTCCTGCTTTTCATCATGCGCCATCAGCTTGGTCGTGCGTTTGACGTATTTTTTATAGATCGGATGAACGACTTTCCGTTCGATCGCGACAAGAATGCTTTTCTGCATTTTATCGCTGACGACGGTACCGATACGGACCTTGCGTTGGCTGCGGGCTGGGGTGTTCGTTTCGTTCTGAGTTGACATGCATCTTACTCCGTTATCAAAAGAATCTGTTAATTCGCAAGTTGTTTGAGCGTGATGAATTCCTTCAGGAATTCCTTTTTCATCGGATGCGTCTGCAGACGGGTCAGCAGGCGGCGCAGGCGCGATTTTTTCAGGTTGATGCGTTCGGTTTCAATGACCCGTTCTATTTCAGGGAGCGTCAGTTTCGCCTGCATTTTCTTGAGCAGATCGTCGGCCGCTTTGAAAGACAGCTTGACTTCTTCTTCACGGATCAGTGTTTTCAGCATCGCGATTTCCTTGCGGGTTTCGCGCAGCGCCAGTTTATTGTCCAGCGCGCCCACGCCGTGCTGAAAG
>JBBIRG010000250.1:0-4573 GCA_037441945.1 Bacteroidota bacterium
TCGCTTCGATCGTCATTTTTTTCTTTTTCATATTACCCCACACCAGCGCCCAGTATTCCCGTTCGGTTTTGTGAGTGCGGAACTGCTGACTCAGAAACCGGTGCGCGCGGTCATGTTTGGCAACCAGCAAAAGACCGCTTGTATCCTTGTCGATCCGGTGAACAATGCCGGGACGGATTTCGCCGTTGATGCCGGAAAGGTCGCGAACATGGTGCAGAAGCGCGTTAACCAGAGTTCCGGTGTAATTGGAAAACGCCGGATGAACCACCATACCGGCCGGTTTGTTCACAACAACCAGATCGTCGTCTTCATAAACAATGGACAGGGGTATATCTTCGGGTTTCGCCTCGACTTTTTCCGGCAGAGGAAGCGTAACTTCAATCCTGTCGTGCGGACGGATTTTGTAGGATTTCGCGGGCTGTTTTCCGTTTACCAGAACGCGTTCCTGGTCAATCAACTGCTGAATGCGCGTCCGGGAAGCGTTTTCGATCTGGTGCGACAGGAAAACGTCAAGCCGTTCAATGCCCTGGTTTCCCGCGACGGTAAGATGAATGATTCTCATATACAGATATCCTGAACGCTCAAGCGCGTTTTACGTTCCGGACTTCCGGATATATTCTGTAATAAATTGATAAGCTTCGTCAAGATTTTTCTTTGCCTTTTCCGTCATCGGTTCTTCCATTTCCCATTCGTACCCCCGGATGGCGAGCAGATATGCGGGAGGCGTTTTTTTATAAACGTCCTCGCACAGCGCCAGAACCGACTGAGGCGACAACGCGTGCGTGGTGAACGCGATTTCCTTCGAGGGCGTTATTGACGAAAATTCAAAAGGTTCGGCGCTGTTCACGGATGCATCAGCAAAAACGACCGTGTCATGTTCGGCGACTATAGCCGCGTCCTCAATGTTCAGCTGGTAATTGCTGTCGACGGTTACGCCGGGCAGGTTATCTTTTTCGATCATTTGGGCAAGAGCATCGCCTAAGCCGTCATCCTGGCGGCCCGGATTGCCGTATGCGTATAAAAGAATTTTCAATCAATTTCTCCGTTTAATATCGCAATATCAGATCAGTTTTTGCATTAAAAGCGTAAAATGGTTGAGAACAGCGCGCGCAGGTTGGATATGTTTTTCGAAGATGTAATTTCGCCTTTACTGTTGCGGTACAACTTCCCGTAAGCGTCCTTGCGCGCGTACGCGGCGGTTGTGTATTCAGTTTCAATCGCTAAACTGATTTTTCCAGCCGTCACAACAACTCGCGGTGAAATACGCCAGATGTTCTTAATGTCACCTCCGCGAAGAGTCACATCCGTTCCCATATATTTATTGGAATAATAGGCGACCGAATCGTCCGCGCCGAGATTCTTCGTGTAGCCCGTCCATAAAGCGATCTGCCAGCGGCCCGTGTTCCAGATTCCCTCCGTCCAGAGAGAAATCGTATTGAACGGCGTGTAGGTTACGGAATTTTTCAGTGTATCACTGACTGTTTTTACTCCGTAACCTCCGAGCATGGTCAGGTCGAAAAGATTCTGGCCGTAAACGCCCTGGAACTTGAACGTATAATCGGATAGTTTTATTTTCATGAAAGCCGTCGCGGAAATGCCTCCGACGGTTTCTTCCGTTTTAAATTTGCCGGCGCCCTTTTCTGTTTGGGTCAAAGGTTGAATCGCTTTATACCCGATCCCGGCGCCGCCTAAGAATTCTCTTTGGGTTTCCTGATTTTTGGTTTCATATTGAAACTGAGCGTGCAGATCCGGTAAGGGTGAATTTCTCAGCGCCGTTGAACCGCCGGGGCTTGTAAAATCACGTTGCGCCGCCGCAGCGCCTATCAGGCGTAATGAATTGAGCTTTTGAGTAATGCGGATCTGCGGATTGCGCGAAAACGGCTGCATTGGCGCGCCGGTGTTGAATGAAATCACTTCCGAAAAACAGGCTGGAATAAACATCGGATGCCAGAACTGTCCAAATAAAAGTTCAGTACTTGTCCAGTTGAGTTTCGCGGCCGCGTGGCGCAGGCGGAATCCGTTGTTATCGGTAAAGTTCGTGTTTTCATTCCCGAAAAAATCAGCTTCAACGATACCGCTGACTTTCGCGCCGAACGCGTCGGGCGCGGTTACAGATCCGGTCAAACGGGTCTGTATGGATAAAAAATTGAAATTACCGACGGCATTCAGGTCTTTATTATTCGCATCAAAAGATTCGTTCGCCGGATAGAGTAAAAAGTGTCCTTCGCGGATTGTGACGTTCTGGCGGCTGTCATAGAAAAAGTCGTTCTTAATAAAACCGTTAATTTTGATTCCGAATTCTTTAGCTTCATCCTGTCCGCACAGCATAGCCGGAATGAAGAAAAGCGTCAATATTATAAATTGTAACAGATTTTTCATGTTTCATCCTTCGTTTAATGTTGGAATGTGTTGTTGCGATATTTTGGGATTCATGCAACCCATAAAATTCGGGACATTATACTCATGTAAACATCAATAATCAATTAATTAAATTATTGAAACCAGCAACTTTAATCGGCAAGCCGCCATTGATTTTTTTCGGCGATAACCTGATCCGGCGAAAAGTTCCAGTCCGACTGATCAAACACTATGACCCGGTCGGCCAGACTGAAAAGAATCTCATAACTTTGTTTAACCGAAACATTATTTTTCATGGTAATCAAAAGAAAGACCGAGGGTTCTATAAAATTCCGAACGGACGTTGACTCGCAGACAACGAGTGTGTCATTGGGAATTCTTTCTAATACGGCGCGGACGGCCTTTTCCATTTGTTCGATGACGGTTTTCAGACGGTACGTTTTACTTGCGCCGGCCCTCAGCATTCGGGCCGTGTCTTTACCGGACTGTTTGTCTGTTTCTTCCGTAATTTCAAAATCACCGGAAAAATAATGACGGTTCTCCGAATCTGAAATATTTTTTTGAATCGTGACAGCAGAAATTTTCAGGCCGGTGATATTGAATACACCCGCATATTTATTGATGATTCGGCAAGCTAATTCAGTTTTTCCCACATTTCTGGACGCTGATCCGATGATAAGAAAATTTGGTTTTTTGATCATGGCTAAGCGGGAACTTATGAACACGGCGTCTTGTTGTTCCGGGCTTCTTTATCCTGCGCCGATAAAAAATTACCCGGGCTATAGGAACAACCCGGGTTAATTGATTTTTAACGGCCGCTCATTATTTGCGCTTAACCTGGATGACGTTACCGTCGGCGTCTTTCAGTTTGAATTCGAGCGGCATTTTTCCGTAAGCGTGAGTGGCGCAGCTCAGGCAGGGATCGTACGCGCGGATGGCGACTTCCACGGCGTTCATCATTGGTTCGGTGATTTCCTTCTGTCCGCCCATCTGCTTGACGGCGACGGTGTTCACAGCCCGGTTCATCGGTTCGTTGTTGTTGGTCGTGGAAACGATGAGGTTAGCCATGGTGATCTGGTCGTGCTCGTTTACGCGGTAGTGATGGAACAGCGTTCCACGCGGAGCCTCGATCAAACCGATGCCTTCGGACTGTTTGGTTCCTTTGCGGGTCAGTTCGTTATCCTTGAGGATATCCGGATCGTTGAGCAGGTCCTTGATGACTTCGATGGAATGCAGAAGTTCGATCAGGCGCGCCCAGTGCATATGCATAGACTGATTGTGCGGCTTGCCTTTGGAGTATGCGCGGTAAATCTCGAATTCCTTCTGCGCAAGCGGCGTCGGGATGAAATCGCAGACGTTCAGACGTCCCAGCGGACCGACCGTGTACCATCCTTTTTCCTTACCCAAAGATTTCAGGTACGGGAATTTCATGTACGACCATGTTTTGGTCTGCTCGGCGATGTGCTTCATGTAGTCATGATAATCCACGTCGTTCAGGATTTTCTTTCCGTCGGTATCCACCGCACGCATCACGCCGTGATACAAGTCAAGCGCGCCGTCTTTCCGGACGAGGCTGAGGTGGTTGGAGGGGAAGACCGCGAAGTTATCGAGCATATTAGCGTGATCTTTATGATAACCCTTGAACAAGTCTACGGCGCCCTGGGCCCATTCGATCATTTTATCTAACCCGGGCATGCCGTCGAAACCTTTAATCAATGAATCGCGTTCCGCAACGGTCAGGCATTTGTTAATGCCTCCTGGGATCGCGCCGGTGCCGTGGATTTTTTTGCCGGCGGTGACTTTGATGACTTCCTGTCCGTACTTGCGCATCATTACGCCCTGTACGGCGAGATCGGGATGCTTGATCGCCACGCCGATGACGTTGCGGATGGCCGGATCGGCGTCAATGCCGAGAAGCAGATCCGCGGCGCAGAGATGGAAGAAATGCAGCGCGTGCGACTGGAACATCTGACCGTGATGCATCAGCCGGCGCATTTTATCGGCGGTCGGGCTCAGGTTTTCGGAGCGGACGCCGACGATATCGTCCGTCGCTTTCGCGGCGGCGATGACGCTCGTCGCCGAGACGTTCCGGCGCTTCGCCGAGGACAAGATCCGGCCCGTCGCCGAGCACGTCCACCGCGCCAACGCCGACGTGCCCGAGGAGATCATTGCCGGCCTCGCCGAGCTGGGCGGCTTCGGGCTGTCGGTGCCCGAG
>JBBIRG010000251.1:0-4546 GCA_037441945.1 Bacteroidota bacterium
CGCTGAACACATTCGGTAATACGCTCAATTTGCAGCGGTTAGGTTGATGCAAAAATAACTGACTCGACAATCCGGTCAATTTCAATTCCGTCAACTAATAATAATTCCTGTTCCAAATCCGGTCTTACCTCCGAAAAGTATAAAGATAAATATAATGAAATTGATTATCGTTTGAAAATCTTTTTAACAAAACTTAAAACTTTCGTAAAAATCTTCCGGATTACGGATGTTTTCGGATCCGCTTCGGGTTTGTCCGCTGCATGCGGTTTATTCTCATCTTCAGTCTGGTATAATTCCCCGGTCCCTGATTCTTCAGTTGTTTTCTCATCTTTCGGTGAAACAAGACTGTCGCCCGGCTGTGAAATGATTTCTTCATCTTTTGACGGTTCCCCGGGGAATATCTCTTTTGCTGGTATAGTTTCTGTTGTAATGCTTTCCGCTTGAATATAGCCTGAATGAATTTTGCCGGAGAAATCCGACGCAATCGCAGAATTACGACCTTCTGTTGTGAGCAATTCTTCAATATCCCCGGCTGATTCAACAGGAGCCGAATCTTCCGTTACCGTTTCGGTAAAAGCGATATTTTTCTGATCCTGCGGATATTCACCCGAATGATCCTGATCCTTTTCTTCGCCGGATTCTTCCGTTAAAGTCTCTTTTTCAATGATTACATTCTCTCGCATTAAATCTTGTTCAGCCTTTTCCTGAGCCGTTTTATCGAATCGATTGTCAATGTCAGTATCCATTCTATCCGGCGAATTATCAATCTCGGTGTCGCTGGCCGTTTCGTCATCCCGGATATCAGAAAATTCCTTCTTTTCTTGAAATGCGGCGGTTTCAGTTTCTTCACGGATACTCACTGAATCTACATAATCAACCGGTATTTCCCCGTGCAGGGTTTCGGATCCGGTATTCAGAATGTTTTGCGCCCGTTCTTCGTCAGTAATTTCCGGCGCAACAGCCGCCGATGGGCTTTCGGTAAGCGTTTCATACGATTGATCCCAGGCCTGTTGGTCTTCATGCGCTGCATTAAATTTCAGTTGCTCATGATCCATAGAGGCCGGAACATCTTCGATCCATTTTTCTGATGAACTTAAAGTTTCAGCCGGTTCGGGAATAACAGCGCCGGGTTCATAACCTGAGACTGTTTCTTCAGGACCCTTTTCTATTTCAGTTTCAAATGGCGATTTAAGCTGATCGGTCAGACAGCTGATATCCGCGAGTTCCTCAGCGGGCGTTGCCGTTTCCACGGTGTGTATTTGCAGGTCTGTTTCTTCAACCGGTGTTTGCGTTTCAGATTCCGCATCGAAATCAGATATAACAGTGTCGGTTTCTTGTTGATCCAAATCATATTCTTCCGCAAGTATTTTTTCCGGAGCCGCTTCTTCCGGTGAGGATTCCATCAAGACATTTTCCGCCGCAACAGCGGCTTGAGCAGGTTTTTCATCCGATGGCTGATCAACCGGATCGGGTAGATCGTTCTCTTCCGGCCGTTCTTTCTGGATCCAGATGTCGTCAAAAACCGTGGACTGACGCACAAAAACCATTTCATTGCGTATCATATCCAGCAGGGCGAGGAAGGTAACGACGATCTCGATTTTCGACATGCCCTCGCAGAGTTCTGTAAATAAAGCCCCCTGGCGCCGGTCAAAGTAATCGCCGATGTATTTGATCTGCTGTTCCACGGTAACATTCAAACGTTCGATATCGTGATAAACCGTTATTTCGTTTGTTTTGGCTACAGCCTTTTTATAAGCGGTCAGCAGGTCAAAAAAAGAAATGTTTTTCAACCCCATCGGCTCTTCGGAGGGCGGCAGGCGGTCGGTATCAAAATAATTCCGTCGGTAGATCATCCTCCACTGGTCGTCTAATTCGGACAGTGAGCGGGAAGCTTCCTTGAACTGGCGGTATTCGATCAGCCGGCGCGTCAACTCCTCGCGCGGATCGAGCGGCTCTTCCTCCGGTTCCTCGCCCGGTTCCGGCGGCAGCATGCAGCGGACTTTGATGCGCATCAGCGTCGCCGCCATAAGAATGAACTCGCTCGCAATGTCCAAATTCAGCTCATGCATCAGTTTCAGGTATTCGAGATACGATTTCGTGATATGCGCGATCGGGATATCGTAAATGTTCAGCTCATCCTTTCGGACGAAGAACAGAAGCAGATCCAGAGGGCCTTCGAACTTATCGAGTTTGATCTTATACAAAATTAATTCTCCGTCATTTCATAAGGTTCGATTACAGCGTATCGTTTCAGCTCGTCCGCGACCAGCGCCATGACCGGGAGCATGTGATCCAGCGAAACCGTAACGACATCGCTGACCATTGTTCCCTGACGCCTGCAGTTCAGTGTCGTGCCGTCAAACGAAAGGTTAAAGAAAGCCTGAATTCCGATCAAACCGGTCATTCTCAGACGGATCGGATCGGTCAGTATGCTTTTTACTTTAGCCATATCATTTGTTTTGACCGTGAATTTCAGGTCGAAATCCGCATTTCCTGTTTTCGCTTCCTCAAACGGACGGAACGCCGGCTGGAGTCTGGAAAGAAAACGGTTTTCAAAAACCGCGAACGCGAAATCCCCGCAGTCAACGGCGTCCATACGCAATTCGGTTACAAGATCGTGCATATCGTAAGATCGATTATGGAATGTAACGATCCGCAACTCATGTCCGTTGTATTCGCCGAAAATCTTTGGATAACCGAACCAGCGGTTTTTCGGCCGTTCGACGGACAGCTTATATTTCACGGCGAAAGCCTCTGCCGCGGCCGTATTCTTTCTTATGAACCACTTTCCGTAAACCGCGATCAGCGCTGCGACGCCGAGCAGAAAGAGAACTATCAGTATCAAAAGGATTATTTCGAACATACTAACGCCTTGATTTGAGCTGCTCGCCGATTTCCGCGAAAAGGTTCATCATGTCTTCAAATTCACCGACAATTTTGGGCGAATTGAAGGCTCCCTGCTTTTCATATTTTATTTTCAGCCCGTCGCACTGCGCTCCCCACATCGTATACTGATCGGCGGCTTTATGGAATCGCTCCTTTAACGCCGGCGTAAGCAGGGTTGCCAGTTTATCGGAATGATCGCACTTGATAATGAATTTGCGGTCGAACTCCTCATCGCCGATCTCAATATCCTGCATGCCGAACATTTTTCCAAGCGTGCTGAAAAATCCCGCCTCATAAATATGAAACGGAAACGCGGCGTCCGGCGGCATAGAAAATTCCATGACCGTATAGGTTACGGAACTTTTACCGCTGCTCTTTTTCACAATGGTAATAGAAACCTGAAATTTACGGAACGTACCGGAAACGGAAGGATGAGAAAACAACGGGACAGAGGGCGCAAGGTACTGCAGACCGTGGCGCTGGGCAAATTCCTGCATTTGGTATGCAATTTTTCTGGAGGTCCAGAACGCGATGCCAAAGGCAACACCAATAACAAAAACAGAAAAGAATATAAAAATGATAATCACTAATGCATCATCCATGACGGGCTCCTATATTAAATTCATGGCTTGTCTTACCTGTTTCATTGTTTTTGCGGCGATTTCCATCGCGCGGGCGTTGCCTTTGTCTAATACCGACTGAACGTAATCCATGTTGCTTTCAAGTTCCAGCCGTTTGGAGCGTATCGGATTCAGAACCGCGGTCAGTTTGTCGGCAAGGTTTTTCTTGCACGCGACGCATCCTAATTCACCGTTCCGGCAACTTGTTTCGATAGCAGGAATTTCTTCAGGATTAAAAACCTTGTGGTACGTGAACACGGAACAGACTTCTGGGCGGCCGGGATCGTTCTTGCGCAGTTTCTGCGGATCCGTGACCATTTTACGTATCTGCGTCAGGATCGTGATTTCGTCATCCGACAGATAAATGCAGTTGTTCATGCTTTTGCTCATTTTCATGTTGCCGTCGACGCCCGGCAGGCGCGGGGTTAGCGTCAGCTTGTGCTGCGGTTCCGGAAACTGGAACCCGGATCCGGCGTATAAAAAATTAAACCGCCGCGCGATTTCACGGCAGATTTCGATATGCGGCACCTGGTCCTCGCCTACCGGCACGGTATCGGCAAGATACAAAAGAATATCCGCGGTCTGCAGAACCGGATAACCGAGGTGCCCGAAATCGATTTTCGTCATATTCTCGTCGGTGGAAGCGTCAATCAGTCCCATGTCGCGGGCTTGCTCTTTCACGGCGGGATTGCGGATGATCCACGGCGTCGGCGTGATCATCGAGAGCAGAAGATGAAGCTCCGCGTGTTCTTTCACCTGGGACTGCACCATGATGACGCTTTTATCCGGGTCGATGCCCGCGGCCATCCAGTCGATCGCCGTGTCGTAAATGTGGGTACGCAGCTGCGCTGTGTTCGTGTAACCGGTAGTCAGCGCGTGCCAGTCCACGATGCCGAAAATGGATTCATATTCATGCTGCAGCCGGACCCAGTTGTTCAGGGCGCCGACTAAGTGTCCGATGTGCAGGCGTCCCGTGGGACGCATTCCGCTGAATATCCGGCTCAAGTTGTACCTCGCTGGTCTGAATGTATAGGCGTCAG
>JBBIRG010000252.1:0-4540 GCA_037441945.1 Bacteroidota bacterium
CAGGGTCTTGTCCTCGAAGAGGCCGACGTCCGCCATGCCCCCGGAGCCGATCACTTTCCGGAACTGGATGTTTAACGTGCGCTCGCTCATATCGCTGTTCCTCGTTGATAATAAAGCGTTGCCGGCCGTAAATGAAACAGGGCCGGATGATTCCGACCCTGTAATTTAGGAAGATTGCGTCAATTAGCAATATCAAAGTTAATCGGCGGCCATCGCGTCGGCGTCTTCCAGAACATCGGATACTTTTTTGTGGTTTTTCTTCTTCATCTTTTCCTTGAATTTCTTGAGCTGAATTTCCAGTTTATCCGCGCACAGGTCAATCGCTTTGGTGAGATCGGCGTCCCGGGTCGTCACGTGAAGCACGGTCGAATAGACTTTGAGATTGATTTCGAACACATGCTTCAGTTTTTCGTTGTCGACGATGACTTCGCAGTCGATGATCCGGTCGTAAAACCGGTCAAGTTTGGCGATTTTTTCCTCGATGTATTCCTTGATTGCCGGGGAGAGTTTGTCGTGACGGGACGTGATTCGGATTTTCATAGAAACACTCCTTGTAATAAGATGAGAGGATGGAAGCCATGAACGGCGTTCATGGATTTTTCTCAGTCAGGCCGGCGCGCTTTTCTCCGGCTCTTGGATGCGCCTGGTTGTAAGCTCCTTTCAGTCGGTCAATGGTGATATGGGTGTAAATCTGCGTAGTGGAGAGGTTCTCGTGACCCAGCAGGTCCTTGACGGCGCGGAGGTCGGCGCCATTATCGAGCAGATGCGTGGCGAAAGAATGCCGGATCACGTGCGGGCTGAGTTTTTTCGCATCGGAAACACGCGAGAGCATGTTTTTTACGGTTTTCTGGACGTCCAGCGGCGTCATCCGCTTTCCGGTAGATCCGATAAACAGGGCTTTGGGATCCGGGGCGGCTGAAGATTTTGCGACGGCGTTCCGCATTGCCAGGTAACGGTCTATGGCCTTTCCGGCGGATTCTCCGAAGGGAACGATACGCTGTTTGGCGCCCTTACCGAACACGGAGATCATATTGCGGTTCCGCTGAATATCGGACAGGTTCAGTCCGGTCAGTTCGCTTAAGCGGACGCCCGTACTGTAAAACAATTCGATAACCGCCAAATCTCGAAAATCGGACGGCGTCTGGGGGGAAAAGCGGTCAAACAGTTTGCGAAATTGTTCGGCCGTAAGAAATTCGGGCACACGTTTTTCCGTTTTCGGAGCGGATAGGACTTTGGCGGGATTGACCGAAATTTTTCCCTGCCGCATGAGAAAACGGAAAAACGCTTTTAAAGCGGAGAGTTTCCGGGCAATGCTTTTTTTGTTTAGTTTCCTGCGGTTCAGCAGGCCGAGGTACGATCGAATGTCGTTTTTGGTAAGAGTCTCAATCCGCATGCTCGGACGGTCGTTCACGAATGAAGCGAATTGCTCCAGGTCGATGCGGTAGCCGGTTATGGTTTTCTGCGAATAATGCCGTTCCGCGTCAAGATGACGCAGGAAGGAATCTATCCATTTGCTGATCATGATACGCGTAACCTGATTTTTTTCCGGAATGATTCATCCTTAATCAAGATACGGAATTTGCCGCGGGAAGTCAAGTCCAATCCGACAGCGGCGCATGCGGATGGAATTTTATTTTTCCGGCCGGACGACCGTCAGGGTTACGTTTGCCGTACCGGAGCGCAGCATATCAATCTCTTTGGCTGCAGCGAGCGACAGGTCTATAATCCTTCCATCAATGAACGGGCCGCGGTCGTTGATGCGTACCCGGACGGATTTTCCGTTTTCGTTGTTGGCGACTAAGACGATCGTGCCGAAGGGGTAGGTCCGGTGGGCGGCGGTGAATTTGTTCTGGTCGAAAATTTCACCGCTGGCGGTTTTGCGTCCGTGGAATTTATCCGCGTAATAAGAAGCAACGCCGGAAACAGAACCGGAAACACCCGTCGACCGGTCCTGTAAGGATGACTTTTTTGTACGGACGGTGTTTCCGTGATAAAGCGGGCTGGGGACGCATTGGGTCATCAGAAACAGAACGGCCGGAAAAAAAATCAGGGCAGTCTTTGCCATCAGTCTCCCTCGTCTTTTTTAATTTTAGCGTCAGCCGAATCATCAATATTCAGACCGTCATCGAGTGAATCGCTTTCCTTTTTGGGTTTCAGTCCCGTGGTATCGGTTTTGGATTTTTCTTTGAAATGACCGGATTCTTCGATCCGGTTTTCATCGCCGTTATCAAGGATATCTTTTCCGGTTGACGAGGAATCCTTATCCGCCGGTTCCGTTATTTTGGTTGTATCGGTTGCGCTGTCGGTTTTCGTAATTACAGTTTCTTTGATGTACTTGGAAAAATCGATCTTGACGAACTGTGTGTCGACAAAAAACACGGCGGAATCCGACGGGATATTCATGCGTTTGGCGTATTCATTTATTCGGGGTTTGATTTTTTGAGTCAGGGGATGATCCGGAAACCCGAAGGCGAGCGTATTGAAGAAACGGTAAGCGGAATCATTCTGCTGCAGCCTTTCGTGAATGGCTCCCAGCATAAAAAGCGCGCGTCCCCGGTCTTCGTCGGCGACAAGCCTTGCGGTCTGCCGATAGGAAACCATCGCGTTTTCAAATTCGCCTTTCAGGAATTCATTTTCAGCGCGGATCCAAATCGTCTGGACGGAATCCTCACCGGAGTCGTCGGACGGAAAGACTTTGCGGTAAAGGCTGGCCAGATTCCCCTGCGGGAAAGTCTGAAAAGCTTTTCGCAAGGCGGGCAGGTAACGGGCCGGTTCCGATTTTTCGTATACCCCAGCTATAGCGTACATGGCCTGTTCGGCGGAGGGAGTCTGAAAAAAACTGTCTATGACCATGGAATAGTAGAACAGAGAGGAATCGGTTTGGCGCGCGGTATAGAAAAAGAAATCGGCCATTTCAAAATACACCGCGCCGAGCCGGTTCTGAACGGAAAGAATGCCGTCGATCAGGCTGTCGTTTGATCCCAGACGGCGATACCGGTTTTTTTCGTTCCGGATGAACTGCAGGCGGTCTTTCAGTTCCTTATGTTCCATGGCCGTTTCGCGCATGTCCTTCTCATATACGGATTTTACACTGACGGTATCCGACGCCTGTTTTCCCGTTTTGGTTTTTCCGTCATCATTGTTTTTATCCGTGAATCCGGTATCATCCTCGTCTGAAAATTCAAGGTTTTGCAGCCATTCCAGGCTGTCGACGTTCAGGGTATCCATCATCGCGGTGATATCTGCTGTGACCGATGAGGAATCCTGCAGGGTTTCGCTGCGGGTCATGGACGATGAATCCTTCTGCAGGGAATCGGACGCGTCATCGTAAAATCCCGACGAATCAGCTTCCGCCGGTTTCAGGGAATCCGGATGCAGAATCATCGCGTTCATCCAGCGGATCAGTCCGTTTTCTGCGCGGAGGGTCTGGCGGAAAAAATTCAGGCGGCTGAGCTGAATAAGCCGTTGTTCGGCCTGCGGAAGGAATGAAGTCTGCGTGTATTTGGTTTTAGCAATATGGTAATATTTCATAGCCCCGTCGGGGTCATTGTGTATCGTATCGTAAATTGTGCCGAGCTGGAAATAAGCGTCGCCCGTGAACTGCGGAATCCGGTATGTGTCGATAATGAATTTCAGCTGTTTTTCGGCTTCCTTTATTCGTCCCTGCCTGATCAGGATATCGGCTATTTCCGATTCCGCGGCGGCGTAATAATTTTTAAACCGGTTGTCGCCCAGCATTTTGTCCAGCAGGCGGACGGCGGCTTCATGTTTTTCCTGGTATTTCAGGGATTTGGCCATCAGCAGCGTAACGTCGGACAAGTCGGGAGGGGGCATATCGTAGCGGCTCAGTTTCCGGAAATAACGATAGGCCTCGCCGTACCGTTCCTGGTTGAAATGAAGCATGGCGACTTTAAAAGCGGCCTGTTTTCGGAGCGAATTCCGGCGCGCGAGCGAATCGGCTATGACGTATTCGGCCAGCGCGTCGTTCATGCGCTCGTCATGAAAATATTTGTCGCCGATTAATACATGCGCCTCGGCCCGGATGTCCGGAGAGGCCGGCATGGTTTTGATCCGTTGGAGAACGGGGAAGGCCTGGTCATCAAAGTCCATCCGGATCAGCGTCCGCGCGAACCAAAGCAGCGCCTCAGCATACTGTTTGCTGTTCGGGTATTTGATAAAAAAAACATCGAACCGGTTTTTTGCGTCGTAAAAATCGTTTCCGGTTCCGCGGAGAAAATGCGCCTTGCCCAGCAGTAAAATCGCCTGTTCCACCCAGCGGCTGTCCGGGTGAAGGATAACCACTTTGTTCCCCTTTTCAATCGCAGTGGAAAAAAATTGTTTTGCGTCGTCAGGAACGGCGCTGTAATCTTCGTCAAAGCGTTCCGCCGTAACGGTCTGCGTAGGCTGACGCTGGAGGGATTTCTGTTCCCATGACCTTTCCATGGCCGCTTTGCCGTTGTTGAAGGCCTTGCGCGCGTTGAAATAGGTGTTGAAAAACGCGCAGCCGGAAATCAAAGGAAGGGAAATAATCAGAAACGCG
>JBBIRG010000253.1:0-4516 GCA_037441945.1 Bacteroidota bacterium
AGGCGATTGAAAACGGTTATACCGAAGTGCAGACGCCGGTCATGGTCAACGCCGACAGCGCCACCGGCACCGGCCAACTCCCCGATAAGGAAGATCAGATGTATGTCGCCACGCGCGATGAGTTTTATCTTATACCGACCGCGGAAGTGCCGGTAACGAACATTCACCGTGACGAGATTTTCACCGCCGATAAGCTTCCGGTCAAATACGCCGCGTACACGCCCTGTTTCCGCCGCGAAGCGGGCTCCTACGGCAAAGACGTACGGGGACTAAACCGCCTGCACCAGTTCGATAAAGTCGAGCTCGTCAAATTCGTTCTCCCCGAAACCTCGTATGACGAACTGGACAGCCTTAAAAACGATGCCTCGCGGCTTCTTCATTTGCTGGAACTTCCTTACCGCGTCCTGCTCATGTGCCAGGGCGACATGGGATTCACGCAGACGAAAAAATACGATCTCGAAGTCTGGTCGGCCGGACAGCAGCGATGGCTGGAAGTATCATCGTGCAGTAATTTCGAGGCATTCCAGGCACGCCGGATGAACATCAAATTCCGAAACGCGGCCGGTAAACCCGAGTTTGTTCACACGCTCAACGGTTCCGGTCTCGCGCTGCCGAGAATCGTGTCCGCGATTATCGAAAACTATCAGACCGATGAAGGATCGGTCATTGTTCCGAAAGTTCTCCGGCCTTACATGAGAACTGATATCATTAAATCGGTTCGCTGACCGGCAATATGCTGACTCTGCCGGAATCTTATCTCGCTTACATGGAACAAACGCTGAACCTTGATTTACGAACGCCGCCGTTCAGCCGGTTAAAACCGTTTTTACCTCATATCAAATATATATCAGATCAGCTGTCGAAAAACGCTTTGCGAGGCGCGTTTACGGAAAGACCCTATCTGAACGACCCGGAGTACCGGCGGGCTTATCAATTATATTACATGACCGCAAATTTACTGAAAATTTATATTCCCCTGAACGATATCGCGCGCTCCGGATTTTTTCATGATAAAAAACATATCCGCGTTCTCGATATCGGTTCCGGCACCGGCACGATGATTCTCGGTTTACTGGCATGGCTGGAACAGCAAAACGAAACTGCCATTCAGGAAATTAGCATCACCGCGACAGACCACTCCGGCGGAGCCTTGCAGGAATTGCAGCGTCATTTATTGCAGTACAGGAATCTACACATTGAAACGCTGGTTCATGATCTGCATGCTACTTTGCATTCAGAAAAAAAATACGACCTGGTCATCGCGGGAAACGTACTGAACGAATTAACGGAAGATTCACGGAAACATTTGCCGAAATTCCTGACCGGGTTTTTAGAACCTGACGGTTATGTGATTTGCATAGAGCCCGCGTTAAAAAACACATCACGCGTACTTTTGGAATGTCGTGACGCGTGGATCGCTGACGGCGGATTCGTGTATTCGCCATGCTTTACGCGCAAGCCCTGCCCGGCGCTGAATCATCCCGACGACTGGTGCCATCACGATGTTCCGTGGAACCGCCCGCCATTTATTGAATATATTGACGAATCGGTCGGATTGATTAAGAAATCTTTGAAATTCACTTATATGGTTCTGTCTCGCACCGACAAGCATATTCTCGATTACGGCGGATATCAGCGTGATTTTGACAATTCATACCGTGTCGTCAGCGAGTTGTTTAATGAAAAAGGTCGTTACCGGACATTTTTATGCAATGACCACGGAAGAATATTGTTTGAAAAAAACAAAAGAGACGACACCCTTTATAACCGCGGGTTCAATCAAATAAAACGATACGACGTAATCCGGCTGGAATCGCGGCTGGAATTGGATTCGATACGCCGGATAACCAAAGAAACACGGGTATCGGCAATGGATTGAATATCTAATTTTCTTTCAATTAAATTATCATGCTTATCGGTTTCAGTCACAACGCTTGAAAAAAACAAAGGAACAAATCACAAATGATTGATTCTATATTACAAGATTTCTCCCCCTCGATCCCGACTTCTCTCGGCTTTGCTCGAGACAAGCGTCGGGACTCGGGGTCTAGATGTCAATCCAGGGGCGGCGGATCGAAATGACACTTTTCGAGCGAATCCAAGAAGCATACGACAAAGGAATGAATCCGGATAATACAAAAAAAAAGGGAGACCGAAGTCTCCCTTGAATGAAGCTGGTTTAACTTTTATTCATACGGATTGATGAATACGGCGTTGTTCTCATCCTGAATTTGCGCGATCATTATTTTTGAGTTATCCTGTTCCATGAACCATGTTTTTGACGATTCGTCATAAACCATGGATGTTCGTTTGCCGGCATTATCTCCGGTCAATTGAACAATATCCATGCGGTTTTTGGTTGCCGTCATCTCATATTCAACGCCATCCACGGCGACTTTTTTTACTTCCTTTTCGCCCTCTTTCATGGCCATCGGATTGGAGCCTGTCCAGAATTCAATCGTGTTTAAAATAACGGCGTCCACAAGGGTTCCGATGCTGTAAACTGGAATAATACACAAACCCCAGAAGACAAGATTGTTAATGAATTTGTTTGATGTAACCGTTCCGTTCCAAGTGTGAATTTTCTTCGTGAGTATGAATTTACCGTAACAGCCGCTAATGGTAGTCGCGCTAAACATTACGGCAAGACTCAGGGCGATGATCTTAAGATAGCGTCTCATGGCTGTTCTCCCAAAAAAGTTATAAAATGCTAATCAGAAACTCGTTAGGTAAAAAATAAGCAAAAAAAGAAAAAAGGTCAAGAAATATAATTAGAATTGAGCGATTACCTATAACACTCTACCTGAAATTGTCATACAGGAATTAACTGACCAACTTCCGGAATAAGTAAAGACGGGTTACCTTTTTCATGAAAAATGGATTTCAATAAACGAATCGGCTCTCCAATCGGTTCATCAGCCAGATCAAAAGTTCCGTAATGAATTGGGATAAAATGCCTGCCCTTCAGGTCAATATAAGCTTTATAGGCTTCTTCAGGGTTCATGTGGTTCGACTGCATGATGTACGAAGGCTTGTAAGCGCCGATCGGCAGGAAACAATAGTCAATACCCTGAAACAGCCGCCCAATTTCGCTGAAATGGCTGTCGTAAGCGGAGTCGCCGGCGAAATAATATTTTTTCTTTTTGTATTCGATCAGGTAACTTCCCCACAGGATCTTATTCCGGTCCCACGGCGCCCGCAGATGCCAGTGTTTCGCCGGAAGGAAATAAATGCGGAACGGAGCTTCGGCCTGAAATTCCTGGTACCATCCGGCTTCCTGTGCGCCGATAAAGCGGTTCATGGAACGGATCAGTGCGCCCATTTCCAGCGGAACAAGCGCTTGCGTTTTTTTGGAAAGAAACTGCGAAACCGTTTCGTTATCCAGATGATCGTAATGGCCGTGGGAGACTAACAGGAAATCAATACCCGACAAATCTGAAATACGTACAGGCACTTCCGCTTTTCTTTTTTTAAAAGGCAGATCGGTCAGGCAGGGATCGGTTAAAATCCAGTTTCGGTTGAAATGGAATAAAAAAGAAGAATGACCCAGCCAGATGAAACCATCCTCTGTGACGCCTGACAAGGACGGAATCTTGCGGGAGCTGAGCAGGAAAGAATCGTCTCGTTTTTCATCGCGCTGCGGATTTTCGGATACAAACCATTTGAATACGGTTTTAAACGAATTGTCGGATGACGCCCTGTTCAGATTCAGGAATCGCCCGTCTTTTGTCGGGTTACCCGGGAATCCTTTTAAAATAGTCGTCAGTTCCGGATTACTCCGATACGTGATTGCCGGTGCATTATCAAATAAGGCAGCGGCTGAAGTCTTGTCCGTCAGGGCAAGAGCGCCGCCCATAGCGGACAGTTTAATAAAATCACGCCTGGTCATGGGCATTTCGCATACTCCGTTTCGGTTTTACAAAATAACGATAAACCGGTATGCATTATTTCAGAAAATTTTTGTCCTACAAGCAGCATTATTGTATAATACATTTCCACGAATTTACGAAACACACAAATATTATCCTTTTATGTTATGGCGCGTTTGAATGACTATATACACTTATGCTTGGATGTACATTCAGGCACAGATCGTTTTACGAAAAAATCAGCCGATAAAATTGACTAAATCCGGATTGGGTTTTGGCGTACCCGCTGAATAATCATAAAAACCTTTTCCGGATTTTTTTCCGTAGAATCCAGCGAGAAACATTTTTCTCAGCAGGGGCGGGCACGAATACATGGCTTCCCCGTATTCCTGATGCATGATGCCCGCGACGCGATAAACGGTGTCAATACCGATGAAATCGAGCAGGGTCAGCGGCCCGACGGGATGACCGCAACCCAGCATCATGCCCTTATCGATGTCCTCCATGGAGGCGATCCCGTTTTCAAACGCGCGGATAGCGCCGAGAAGATAAGGAACCAGCAGGAAATTCACGACGAAACCGGAATTGTCCTTCGCCACAATCGTCGTTTTTCCGAGGGCCTTGCCGAATTCAACTGCGCGGTTGAT
>JBBIRG010000254.1:0-2878 GCA_037441945.1 Bacteroidota bacterium
CCACTTTCATCGATTCCACCGCGGTCTCAATTGTTCCGTGCGCGCTCATCATCACGATCGGAATGTGCGGATAGAATTTTTTCACGCGCTCCATGATGCCGATGCCGTCCACGCCGGGGATCATCAGGTCGAGCAGGATAACGTCGGGATTTTCCTGACCGATCATGTCGAAACATTCCTGGCTGTCGGAGGCGTTGTAGATCCGGTATTCATCCCTGCCGAGATAAGCGTGGATCAGCCGCAGGATGTTCTTGTCATCGTCGACTACGAGTATGGTTTTTTTATTTTCCGGTTGGGCGCTCATGAAGAAGTCTTTGTATACATTGATAAGTTGCCGCGATGCGTTTGAGAAAACAACCGGATCATCATACCGTCAACCCAGGAACTGGAATGCGTAATTTCAGTTCTGCAGATCAGCATAAAAATATTTCCGAAAACCGGTTCCGGTATCCATTCTTTTTTCAACCGCACCGCGTCCTTTTCAGTCGTGATCCAGCATAAATTAGAAGGAGCGTGATACGGATTAAATATTTTCCGGCAGTCGGCGCGTGTATACCAATGATGATCCGAAAAGCCCAGCCTCCGGATAATTGTTGCGGTCTTGCTTTTTAACATATTTTCCGCCATCCTGAAAAACGGTTCGTTGGAGGCAAGTCCTGAAAAAAGGATAACCTTCCTGCCATGCATTTCATCGTCATTGACCCGGTGATGATCCGGCCATGACTTAAGATAATAAGGGATATATAAAGAATCAAGTACCGTTTCTGCGCGGACATATCGCTTCATCCTGTCGGTGATTTCACTGCCGGACGACTCGCCCGGGGAAATTTTACTGATGAGAAGCGTGTTCACGCTCTTAAGCCGTATGATTGAATCCCGCATACTTCCCCAGGGCAACGGCAGCAGGCATTTACGGACTCTTTCCAGATCCATCGCTGCGATCTCAATATCCGCCCTTAGTTTCATATACTGCAGACCGTCATCGAGAATTACGAGATCAACATCAAATCTTTCATCAATCAACCGCAGCGCGCTGATCCTGTTTTTTCCGGAAACCACCGGAATGCTCGCCGATTGCTGAAGAAAATTCATTGCCATCATCATCGCTTCGTCACCGGCCTCTTCGGCGCTGGTCAGAATGCGCAGACCGTCGGAAACGACAACCACCCCGCCCGAACGTTTCATGAATCCGCCTGAAACAACGGCCACCCGGAATCCCCTGCGCCGGCATTCCAGCGCCAGCCATTCCGTGACCGGCGTTTTCCCCGAACCGCCTACGAATACGCTCCCGACGACGATTACCGGTTTTTCCGATGAGTGCCGCTTTCTGAAATAACGATAATATCCATACCTTAACCGGGTGACGAGAAATGTCAGAGCTGCAAACGGAAACAATGCGGTATACCCAAAACCCTTAACAATGGGATTACGCCATTCCTGTACCGGCCGTATGACCATTCAGAAAATCTTCCATGGTTTGCGAATTTTTTTGCGTACCGGCGTCTTCACGGGTAAAGACAATCGGATCCGATACGGTAATGTGTACTGACGAAAAAGGAAGCGGAATAATGAAACAGTCCCAGCTGTTCAGCCGCCGGCAAAGGGAATAATCAAACCGCAATAAATGCACCGGCTTCGTTGAATGCCGCGAGAGTTCGGCCATACCTGGCTTTATTTTTTTCGCCGGCCCTTTCGGCCCGTCGGGCGCGATCAGGAGAATATTATTTTCATTCAACGCGCGAAGGCATTTCCAGTAAGCCTCTACGGACCCGGTTGTACTGGAACCCCGGATGGATGCGATTCCCATGCTTTTCAGTATCCGCGCGAGATAATCGCCGTCACGGCTTGCGCTGACTAAGGCGACTATATTTCTGCTGCGGTAATAATGGGCGATGAAACCTATCGCTATAAAAATATCCTGATGCCAGAATGCCAGAATTTGAGGTGCCGCAGGAACGGGCCTATGAGTTTTTTTTCGGATGGAAAAAAACCATAATTTATACATCAAATCCGCCGCCGGCATGATCAACCGCTTGATGAATTGTTCTTTCATTTTCATTCTTACAGAATATAAACCGTACGGTAACGAATATCAAATATTTAATGATGATTCATGAACAGCGATCAATAACGGGAATAAAATGCGGAACTTGGTCGTTTAAGGATTAAGTTATTACTATTTTGACGAAATTACAATTTTACGGAGAAAGAATGTGGAAAACAATCAGGAAAATCTCAAGCCCTTCAGCCTACCCAGGATCGGATCGCCCGCGCCTCAGTTTGAAATCGCTACAACCCACGGAATTCTCAAGCTGGAAGATTTTAAAGGATCCTGGGTCATTATGTTCTCCCACCCGGCCGATTTTACTCCGGTCTGTACAACTGAATTTCTGGCATTCGCTGAAATCCATCCCAAACTTCGCGAAATGAACTGTGAACTGATCGGGCTGAGCATCGACAGCGTATATTCGCATATCGCGTGGGTAAGGAACATCGAGGAAAAATTCGGCCGGAAAATAGACTTTCCGGTAATCGCCGACCTGAATAAGGAAGTCGCCAACCTGTACGGCATGATCATGCCCGGCGAAAGCAAAACCGAAACGTCGCGCTGCGTGTTTGTGATCGACGACAAGCAGATCATCCGCGCGATCATCTATTACCCGCTGACCACCGGCCGCAACATGGACGAAATTCTGCGTCTCATACAAGCCCTGCAGACCACCGACAAGCACAAAGTCGCCACTCCGGCTAACTGGCGGCCCGGGGATAAAGTCATTGTCCCGCCCCCCTCAACGCAGGAAATGGCCGAAGAACGCATCAAAGACAAAACACTCGAATGCAAGGACTGGTATTTCTGCAAAAAAGAACTGAAATAACA
>JBBIRG010000254.1:2938-4511 GCA_037441945.1 Bacteroidota bacterium
CGACGAAATTTTTTAGCAGGAGATCAACATGGGATGCATTAATCCCGATAGTTCACTGACCGCGACGGCAAAGAAAATGCTGCAAATCGTCAGCGTTCCCGTGCCGGCGGAACGGATCGCCAAGGAACTTTCGATTCCGATGTTCAAAACGCGCAGCAGCCTCCGCGAAATGACAGGCGCGGGACTGATAGAGGAAAAGGAAGGTCTTTACGTGATTTCCGGAAAAGGAAAAGAACTGTTGAACAAATAAAAAAATTCGTTAAATTAACGCGAATTGAATCATTTTATTAACTAACCGACAGGTGAAGCTATGCGACTGTTCATGTTTCTGATGGCGGTCATAATTGTCGCCGCGACCGCGTGCGGCAAAAAAGACGATGCCTCAAAAAACCCGTTTTTCTCTGATTATAAAACGCCTTTTGAAGTTCCTCCGTTTGACCAGATCAAGCAGGAACATTACATGCCGGCTTTCACGGAAGGCATCAGTCGGACGTACAAGGAAATCGACGCGATTGCGGAAAATCCCGAAGCCCCGACTTTCGACAACACGATTCTTGCTCTTGAAAAATCCGGCAGCCTGCTGAGCAAAGTGGGGCTCGTTTTCTACAACCTCCTTTCCGCCAACACGAATGACTCCATGCAGGCGATTGCCCAGCGCGTCGCGCCCATGACCTCCAAGTTAGCCGACGATATCGCGCTGAACGCAAAACTGTTTCAGCGCATCAAAACGCTGCATGATACACGGGACAAACTGAACCTGACCGCGGAACAGTCCCGGGTACTCGATCGGTATTATAAGGAATTTGTCCGCGGCGGCGCAAACCTGCCCGATGATAAAAAAGAACGATTCCGCAAGATCAACGAGGAATTAGCGGTATTATCCCTGCAATTCTCTGAAAACGTGCTCAAAGAAGACAACGAATACAAATTCGTCATCGAGAAGAAGGAAGATCTCGAAGGTCTGCCGGATAATGTAATCGCCGCGGCCGCCAAAGCCGCGAAAGACGCCGGTATGGAAGGCAAATGGGTCATTACCATGCATAAACCCAGCTGGATCCCCTTTCTGCAGTATTCCGCAAGGCGCGATCTCCGGGAACAGGTTTACAAAGCCTGGATGCAACAAGGAGAATGCTTTTAATAATAACGCCAACGCCTCTAAAATCGCGAAACTCCGGCTGGATCGTGCCAACCTGCTCGGATTCCCGACACACGCCCATTACGTTCTCGATGACAACATGGCCGGCGTACCCGAACGCGTGTACGATCTTCTGAACAAACTGTGGAAACCTGCCCTGGCCAAGGCGAAAAAGGAAATCAAGGACATGCAGGCGATCATTGACAAGGAAGGCGGAAAATTCAAACTCGAATCCTGGGACTGGTGGTATTACGCCGAAAAAGTGAAAAAAGCAAAATACGACCTCGATGAAAACGAGATCCGCCCCTATTTCAAACTGGAAAACGTACGTGACGGAGCCTTCCGTGTGGCCACCAAACTATGGGGCATCACGTTCACGGAACTGAAAAACCTTCCGGTGTACCATGAAGAAGCTAAAACCTTCGAAGTGAAAGAAGC
>JBBIRG010000255.1:0-1838 GCA_037441945.1 Bacteroidota bacterium
CCGGATTGGATATCATATTTTGATAAATCATACTTTGGTCGGGGCCAGGCTGGCCGGAAATCAGCATGATTTTCATGCGGCTTTTCAGGACGCGGATATAAACCGATTTGGTATTATTAAGCGTTGTCATCTCGCCCGCCAGCGGAACCGCCGTTATTTCATATTTCAGCATGCCTTCTTCATCGGCCGTAATCTCAAATTGTGCGGACGCAATCGCCTGATCGTCCGGCGCGGTAATGATTTTTGAATCTATTATTTTTCTGTTTTTCATGATCTGCACGGTAACCGCTTTTCCTTTGAATCCGCCGGCACTCAGCAGAACATCCATAGGCACTTTCGCGTTCATGTAAGCGACGGAATTCGTCAGCGTTTGGACGATCGCGATGTCTTTCGGCTCATAAATATCGCCCGCGCCGACGGTATGCACCGGCACGTCGGATAATTCCGCGAACGACAGGGGATTCGCGCCGTAATTGTACTGACCGTCGGTGATCAGGATCATGGCGGCGAAATTCTTCCCGTTCATGCGGTTCCTGACGTGTTCCAGCGACGCGGCGATATCCGTTGTCCACCCGTCAAAACGGATCGAATCAAACGGTTGTGAATTTACTGAAACTGAATCGGCGAACTGAAAAAACCGCAGTTCATTATTTTCCTGAAGTTCTTTCCATACGGCTTGATTCAGGAATTGTATAACCCGTTCGCCGCGAATGCCCAGCGAATCACGAACCGACATGCTTTTTGACCGGTCGATCAGCACAGGAATAACGGGCAGTTCGCGTTCCTTGTAAAAGCGCGCTACGCCCGGCTCAAAAATCAGGAACAGCACGCCGACTAGAACCGATGCGCGGATCAGCGACAGAGCGTTTCTTTTTAATCGCCCTGAAGGCGGTATGGTTGTCCGGTATATCCATACGGTGTACGCAATCAGCACAGCCGCCAGCAAGATCAGCAGTAAGGCGGATCCGTTGATATCAATTTTTATTTGTTCAAACACGGGTATATTTCAGGCGGATTTTTTCATTAAATTAATGTAATTCTACGGAAAGCGTTTACCAGTCCTTATCCGTTTTGCTCTCCTTTGATAATTTATCTTTCAGGTTTTTGCGCTGGTAATCGAGTTCCTGGTTCTTGAGCAAATCCAGCATGCGTTCCGCCGCTTCTTTGGACAATGCGCCGGATTTGGATTGTTTGTCTTTTTGGCTCTGCTGTTTTTGATCCTGTTCTTTATTTTGATTTTGTTCGTTTTTCCGCTGATCCTGATTCTTGTTCCGGATAGACTGATTTTGCTCCTGTTTGTCCTGGTTTTTTTGTTTATCTTTTTTTTCTTTTTCCGGCTGTTTTTGTCCCTGCTGCCGCATTTTTTTCATCAGGAATTCATAATTGAATTTCGCGTCGGGATCGTTTGGTGATTTTTTCATCGCCTGTTTGTACAATTCGGCGCTTTTTTCGATCTGGTTCATCCGGTATAGACAGTTCGCCATATTGTACTGGATATCGGATTTCATTTTCGGATGGGCGGCGTACTGGAGCGCGCGTTCGTAAAACTGCAAAGCCTGTTCATAATGTTTCAGCTCATACAGGGTGTTACCCGCGTTGAAGTTTAATTCAGGATCGTTTACATTATTTTTATCCAGCAATTTCTTATACATCGTTAGCGCCTGTTCATGAAGTCCCTTTTTTACCGCTTCATCCGCCTGTCTGCGGTCAAGCCCGAACTGGGCAAATCCGTCGCTGTCAATAGATATGAGAAGAAGTAAAATGAAAAAATAAAATTTCATCCGGTTCATTTCTGTATGGCGAGAACAAAAGCGGTAGTTAACTTCAGGATATCCCTA
>JBBIRG010000255.1:1848-4499 GCA_037441945.1 Bacteroidota bacterium
CGCGACGTAAACGGTCGCTGATGATACGCGCCAGGTTTCGAAAAATAATAAATCCGATATGGGCATTTTCTTCCGCCAAATTCGTGAAATTCACACGGTTGATAATGGCGAGTTTACAGTTATTGACCGCTGTAACCGTCGCCGAGCGTTCGCTGTTTTCCTCGAATAACGCCATTTCCCCGAAACAGGCGAAATACTTGGAACTCAGCCGAATCAGCGATTTGTCTTTATTGACGATTTGGTCCGGCGAAAACGCCATGGTCATATTTTTTGATATTTCTACATCACCTTCCATTAAAATGAACATCTCATCGCCCCGGTCGCCGTCTTTGATAATCTGCGTTCCCGCAGGAATATCCGTTTCAGTAATAATCGCATTAACTTTACTCAGCTGTTCTTCTGTAAGACCGCTGAAAATAGGAAATTTTTCCAGGAAACTGATTTCGGGCATAAAATTACCTCGTCGCTGAAAATTAAAATTTATCAAAAATAGCGATAGCGATATCATTCGGCTCTGTCCGGTAATCCTGCGGAGGATTGATACGGAATGTCATTCGGTTTTCCTCGCTGAATTTTCTCCCCGATTCCTGAAGTTTCTGTCGGATGAATACGTCTAAATACGAATCGTTATCCGACAGCAGATCATGGAGCGCGACCGATTTTGTTTCCCGGCCGATGCCGAAGAGAATGGCGTCTTTTTGCGCCTTGAAGAGCCGCGCAAGTTCCTCAAATGTTTTTCCGACCCACTCATCAGGAATTTCCATCCGGACAATTTCATTGCCGTACTCAAAAGACAGGAGTTCATCGATGACTCTCGGAATGCCGGGATTGGTGACATGCATCGCAAGCAAAAACCCGCTGTATTTGTCGCTGATGACAACGTCGTCGGCTTTTGCCCTCTGGAGGTGCGCAGCGTTATCCGGATTGACAGCCTGAGCGTACAGTCTGACTTTCGGATGCATATTCTTTATAGCTAGGGTCGCAATGATGGTTTTTTCGTCCGCCTTGTTGCTGGTCAGTTCGTTTACGTCCGCCACGATAATCACGGATTGCGCGTGTTTGATATTCGCTTTTTCGAGCATGGCCTCATTCGTGAAATCGCCGGCGACAAAATACATTTCTGCGTTTTTGTGATGGCTGATGATATTCATCATCTTGACCGATTCGCAGGAGTTGACCAGGACGATTTTCGGATTATCAATTTCTTTTTCCAGTGTCAGGATAACGTTCTCCACATTAAAATTCCACCCGCAAATAACAAAATGATCTTTCACCCTTACATTTTCCAAACCTTGTCCCTTTCTGATTTGTTTTTCAATAAACACCGAAGATATCGTCGCCGTTAGAAGGGAAATGACCGCCATTCCGGTAATCATGACAATGACCCCGATGATTCGCCCGCCCAGCGTTATAGGGGTAAAATCGCCATAACCGGTCGTCGTTAGCGAAACGAAAGCCCACCATATTCCCTGCCATATATTCTGAATGCTGCTTTCTGGCGTTTCTTCAAAGATATTTACCGCTAAACTCGATGCCACCGCCATAAGGAGAATGCCGGCTATGAGGCGGATAATCGTATTTTTATATATTTCTAAGGCAAACCGCTTGATTTTTTTTCTTAGACTTGGTTGATATTTTTTCATAATCGCATCAACTGATTATTTCATCGCGTTTATTCAGCCATTGCCCGTGCAGCGATTTCATGTGTCTTATTTTTTCCATATCATCATTTATAAAATGGCTGATCGTGTCTATCAGATGTCCGGCGGCAAGAGTTCTCGGCAGGAACACATAATCGGCGCCTTCGCTGTACATTTTCTGCGCGCGTGTCGCGCTTTCCGCGGTTACAATGATTTTCGCGTGGGGGCTGATTTTCTGGATTTCCTTGATCAGCCGCAGATTATCGGTTCCTACAAGTATCGTATCCGGAATCGTGGAGACGACTAACTTGGCGTCGTGAAGGCCCGCGTGATGAAGCGTATCAATATTGCTGATATCGCCGTATACGGATTTAATACCGAGCCGGTTCAGTTTTTCGTGAACGTTCGGATTGTAGTCCACGACAAGGATTTTTTCCTTCAGGGATTTGACAAAGTCCGGATCTTTTTCCTCGCGGTCTTCCAGTTCCCGGATAAACGAACTGGCCACGCGGAAGAATCCAAGAAACGCGATCTCTTTCGCCTGTTTCCCGGCGTCGTCGGCTGTCTGGTTCGCAATATCTTTCAGTCCGATGGCCGTCAGCATTCTGGCCAATACGCCCTGAATCTGCTGATTGTATTTGATCATATACGGCGCTAAAATCGAGGTCAACACAAACGTGAAAATGATGATCGATAAAATCCTGTTATCAATATGCCCGGACGCCGCGCCCAGCGCCGCAATGACAAGTGAAAATTCACTGATGTTCGCCAGGTTGATCGACGGCAGAAGGCTCATCCGGTGGCCTTGTTTCATAAAATATAATACCGGGTAAATGGACAGAAACCGCGTCGCGATCAGAAATGCCGCAATAATACCCGCCCAGCCAAGAATCTGCAGGTCATCCGCCGGATTCGGGATCCGCATGCCGAGCGCGACAAAAAACAGCGTCACGAAAAAATCGCGGATGCTGACCACTTTCGCGATCACATCCAGGTTATAGGGGAATGTGG
>JBBIRG010000256.1:0-4461 GCA_037441945.1 Bacteroidota bacterium
GATTCCGTTTGATGAATTAGTTTTAACCTCAAAAACCGTATTCGCGATACTTGAATCGTTATCAAAAGGATTGCCTGTAAATATCAATTAACGCCGCAAGGAACAAAAACAAATACGATGGATATACATATTGGCATTTGGGATTTGATCCTTATTTATTCACTTCCGGTGATTTTATTTCTGGCGGGCTGTTTAATTGTTCTGCTCATTCTGTATATTTCTGTAAAACTGCCGATATCAGAATTTGATTTCAAACACGACTTGATTTATATTTTTGAATCGCAAAAAAACCTGAAGCGTTTCCGGAAGCGGCGGCTCGCTTTTTTCATGTTTTTCCTGAAAACCATGATCGGCGACAACGGCACACAGGCTCTCTTTCTTTACAGGGTTTCCAGATTTTTTCTCTTGCACCGATTGAGGATCATATCTGATCTTATCCACCGTTTTTCCAAATTTTTTACAGATTCGGATCTTTCTCCTTTTGCGAAAATCGGCCGCGGACTAATGATTTACCACGGTTCGGGAGTCGTCATCGGGAAGAACACAGAACTGGGAGAGCGTTGTATTGTTTGTCAGGGCGTTACGACCGGAAGCGGCGCGCCGAAAATCGGCAACGACGTCAAGTTATGGGCAGGCGCTAAGATACTCGGAAATATTGAAATCGGCGACCGTTCGGAAGTGGGCGCAAACGCGGTTTTACTGAAATCCATCGGAAGTGACGTTATCGCGGTCGGCGTTCCGGCCAATAAAATTATATCAAAACAAAAGCCAACATAATGACAGACATCTATCAATCTTTCAAATTACTCGAAAAGTATATCATAGACCAGGAATATAAAGGATATGACTGTTATGACGCGCTCAACAGCCCGATTCTAAGGTTAATATCCAAAAGAAGCCGTTTCCTCCGGATCGCGTTCATCCAGTTCATGAAGAAAAGCCCAGTCAATTTCCGTTCCTTACTTTTTGTGCCAAAAGGTCATAATCCCAAAGGACTTGGCTTACTGTTATCTTCTTTTTCAAAAATCTACAGGCATAACGGAGATAAAAACTATTTGAAATTGCTGGAATTTTTGGCTAAATTTTTAATTAATATAAAAACGCCCGGTTATTCCGGCGCGTGCTGGGGTTATAATTTTGACTGGCAAAGCCGCGTGTTTTACGTTCCGAAATTTACCCCGACGATAGTAAATACAAGTTATATCGGGAACGGCTTTTTAGACGCCTACGAAGCCACCCGGAGAGATCTATATCTTGAAACCGCTCGAAGCAGCTGCGATTTCATTATAAAGGATCTTCATCATACAAAAAAAGAAAACACTCTGTGCTTCAGCTACACGCCGATCGACCAACTGAAAGTCCACAACGCCAACATCCTCGGCGCCGCTTTGCTGGCAAGGGTTTATTCTGTAACGAAAGAAACAATCCTTTTGGACTTCGCAAAACGTTCCATTGATTATGTAATGCAATACCAGCGGGACGACGGTTCCTGGCATTACGCGGAGACCGGTATCCAGCAGTGGATCGACAGTTTTCATACGGGCTTCGTTCTTGAATCCCTGCACCGGTTCATCGAGTCAACCGGAGACCGAACATACGAACCCGGACTAAGGAAAGGTTATGACTTTTTCGTGAATCATTTTTTCCTTCCTAACGGAACCCCGAAATATTACCATCAGACCAAATATCCGGTGGATATTCACAGCGCGGCGCAGGGCATCGTGACCCTGACTAAGCTCAGCGGATATCATCCCGATTCAAAGCAAACACTTGAAAATCTGATAAACTGGACCATCAAAAACATGCAATCCCCGAAAGGATATTTTTATTTTCAGAAGTATCCGCTTTTTACTAACCGGATTTCATATATGCGCTGGTCGCAATGCTGGATGTATTCGGCGCTGACGACCTATCTCACCCACATGCAGCCCACGACGACGTCAAACGATAAAGGAGTTGTATGATCATTCTTGGTATTTCAACCGGTCACGATTCAGGCGCGGCGATCATCATCGACGGGAAAATTGTATCGGCCATCAACGAAGAGCGGCTGAACCGTAAAAAAATGTACTGGGGATTTCCCGATTTATCCATACCCGAAGTCATCCGTCTGGCCGGCATTCTTCCGAAACATATTGAACACGTGGCCATCGCCGGGAGCAGCGCCACCAAAGCGCGTCCATTAAATATTGGTTACCGTGACGTCGGATTTTTTCGTTCCTTCGTCGCCGGCCTGAGCCGCACACCGATCACTGGATTGCTGATGGGCACAAATGTCGGCACTAAAGCTACCCGAAAGGTTTTTGAATCTTCCTTTTTCCGAGGCACCTCGGAAATTGAAACCCGGCTGAATGAACTCGATATTGACGCACCTATCGACTTTGTGGATCATCATTTATGCCATGCCGCCAGCGCCTATTATACCTCAGGTTGGAACGACTGCATTTCGATCACACTGGACGGGAGCGGCGACGGTTATTGTTCCCGGATCTATGACTGCAAAGACGGTCAGATGAAGCTTCTGCATTCCGTCCCCGCTTTTCACTCACCTGGATTTTATTACTGTTATGTCACTCACCTGCTCGGTTTCACCGCTCTCCGTCACGAAGGTAAAGTCACGGGACTCGCGGCGTTCGGAAATCCGGAACAAACCCGCGCTATATTTGCGAAACGGCTTTCCTACGATCCGCAGAAAATGTCCTTTATAAATCACGGCGGCTGGCTTCAGCCTGAAATGAAAAAACTTGAAACACTGCTTAAGCCCTTTTCTAAGATATTGCAGCCGGCATACAAAAGCACTGCGAGGATATCGTCTGCCGGTACGTCGCTGATGCAATGAAAAAAACAAGCGCCAAAAACATCGCGCTCAGCGGAGGAGTGTTCTCCAACGTCAAGCTAAACCAGGAAATATGGAAAGCAACCGATGCAAAAGATGTTTTCATTTTCCCGAATATGGGAGACGGCGGATTGGCCGTGGGAGCAGCGTTTGAGGTATACAGGCAGAAAATGAACGGATTTGCGCCCACGCGTATTCACGACGTTTATTTCGGAAGCGGTTTTTCGGACCTGGAAATCGAAGAAGCGATCCGCCAGTCCGGATTTCAGGCTAAACGATACGACCGGATCGAACCGGCTATAGCGCAATTGCTCAAAGACAAGAAAATCGTCGCCCGGTTCAACGGCAAAATGGAATACGGACCGCGCGCGCTCGGAAACCGTACAATCATGTACCACTGCGGTGACCGGTCAGTCAACAGTTGGCTGAACGAACAACTCCGAAGGACCGAATTCATGCCGTTCGCACCGGTTATTCTCAAGGAAGACGCGCATGAATACCTTAAAAACTATGATCCGGATCACGCTTTCGCCTCGGAATACATGACGATCACGTATGACGTAACACCAAAATGCGAGGAACTCGCGCCGGCGATCACGCATGTTGACGGAACCGCCCGCCCGCAGATCATCACGGAAGATATCAATCCGTCGTATTATCACATCCTGAACGAATATAAGAAACTGACCAGACTTTCCGTTCTGGTCAATACCAGTTTCAATATGCATGAAGAGCCGATCATCCGAACTCCGCAGGAAGCTTTAAGGTCTTACGAACAAAGCAAGATTCACGCTTTGGCCATCGGCAATTATATGATTGAAACCGACTGGAATAAAAATTAAGCCATGACCCCATCCGAACAAACCATTGATATTCTGGGTTTCCCGACAAGCCGGAAGAACGCCGGTGAGATTATTGAAACCGTGAAAGGATGGCTGTTAGAAAACAATCGAAGCCGACATCTCATGGCGTTAAATCCGATAAAGGTATGCCGCGCTCGAAAAGAACCCGCGCTTGCGGAGCACATCCGCGAGGCCGACCTCGTATATCCCGACGCGTTCGGTATCGCCTGGGCTATGCGCCGTTTCGGTAAAAAAAAATACCAGCCCATTCCCGGATGCGATCTGATGATGGAATTCATGAAAATTGCCTCTGAAACAGGATATAAGGTCTATCTGATCGGATCAAAGCAAAATGTCATTGAGAAAGCGAAGACAAAATTGCAGGCTGAATTTCCCGGACTCTGCATATCCGGCATCCGAAACGGATATTTTTCATCGGATCAGGATTATGACGATTTACTGAACGAATTGAAAACCCTTAAACCGCAAATGGTTTTCGCGGGCATGGGCGCTCTGATCCAGGAGAATCTGGTTAAACGAATTAAAAAATTCTGCGATGATCGTCAATTCGCGATTCCTTTGCTGATGGGCGTCGGCGGCAGTTTTGACGCGATTACCGGCGCCGTCCCCCGTCCGCCGGGATGGATGCTTGCGCTTCATTTAGAATGGTTCTTCCGGTTGCTGCAACAGCCTTTACGCGCGCCGCGGATGATTGCGCTGCCGAAATTTGCATTGTTGATTTTGGTTAAAAAATGGCTCAAATTGAATTTAGATTATAAATAT
>JBBIRG010000257.1:0-4451 GCA_037441945.1 Bacteroidota bacterium
GAATGATAAAAAACCGGCAATAATTGACGCATTGTCGGCTGGAAATAAACCGTTTTGCTTATTCAGTATTCGGTTGGTGAATCTAAGGTAAATAATAAGATGGCGGTTTACTTGTTCAATTCTTTGTGAATCGTTTCGCCGAGATACTGAATGCCTTTCTGGATCTGTTCTATCGAAGGGAAAGAATAATTCAGGCGTAGAGTGTTCCCGCCGGAATGATCGCAGTGGAACGGCCTGCCGATGACGTACGCGACATTGCTGTCCACGGCCGATTTGAAGATAGCCATGCTGTCCAATTTTTCAGGCAAACGAACCCACAGGAACATGCCGCCGCCGGGATTCGACCAGGAAACATCCCTCGTCATATTCGCTTCGAGCGCATTGATCATTGCGTCTTTTTTCGGCTTGTAACAGGCGATAGCTTTGTCGATGGTCTCTTTCATCTTTCCCCTTTTGATGAATTCGGCGATGATGAGCTGGTTGTAAGATGGCGAACATAGGTCAACCGATTGCTTCAGGACGACCATTTTTTCGATCAGAGCTTTTTCGGCAACGACCCATCCGAGCCTCATGCCGGGGAACAGAACTTTGGACAGCGTTTTCAGCATGATAACGCCTTTGCCTTCAGAAAGCATCCACAAGCTCGGGAGTGTAGAGGCGCCGAAAGTCAGTTCGCGGTATGGCGAATCTTCAATGATGGGTATCTCGCGGTCCTGCGCCATAGCGACGAGTTTTTTCCGTCGTTCAAGCGACATGGTAATGCCGGAGGGATTCTGAAAATCAGGAATCGTGTAAATAAACCGCGGTTTCTTGCCTGCGCGGGTCAGTTGGTCAAGCGTCGTTTCTAGCTCTTCTATAATCATGCCTTCTTCATCCATCCTGATTCCTCTCATATCGGCGCCGACTCTTGAAAAGGCTTGTATTCCACCGATATACGACGGCAGTTCCATGACGACCGGCATATCGGCGTCTAATAATAAAAGGGATACCAAATCCAGGCCCTGCTGAGACGATGAAGTAATACAGATTTCATCACTACCCGCCTTGTCGCCATAAGCCGCCATATGCGTGATTACCGCGTCAATAAATTCCTGTTCCCCTGGCGTCGGTCCATACTGCAACGCTAAATAACCTTTTTTCGTCAAAATATCCTTTGTAATATCGATGAGTTCCTGAATTGGAAATAAAGACGGGTCGGGCAATCCGCCGCCGAACGATATGACTCCCGGCTTCCGCGTCCATTTCAGCAATTCACGGATTTCGGATCCTTTGATCCGGTTCGATATCTGAGAAAATATAAATGACATGACGATACTCCGTTTAATATGTTTAAAATGAAATCTTTTTGATATATAAAATCATGATGGATGATAACCCGATGTTTTATTATGGGATAATGTATTGTTGAAAGTACGAAAAATGAATATTTTTCCGGGATTGATAATCTGTGAATCTGTTGCGGCTATACGTATCATGAAATAAGTTATAAAATACTATTCAATGGTACAACAAAAAAAGAACCGTTGAAAATTTTATCAATTATAAATACCATTAACGGTAACCGACAACTTACTCGGGAAATATTTATGATTTACGTGTTTATCGCTTACTTGATCACAGTCATGTTCATTGCCGTATGGTCGTCGAAGCGTACGAAAACCGCGAAAACTTTTTTGCTGGGAGACAAACAGATCTCCGGTTTTTCGCTGGCCTTATCCGAACGCGCCGCCGGCGAATCCGCGTGGCTGTTGCTGGGACTGACAGGACATGCCTTCATTGAAGGCGTCAGCGCGATATGGGTCGCGCTCGGTTGCGTCATCGGCATTTATTTCATTTGGTTTGTTATGGCCAATCGTCTGCGTGAAGCGACCGATAAAACCGGCGCGCTGACCATCCCATCGCTGATCGCGAAACATTTTCCCGGCACGGAACGCACGATCGGCCTGTCGTCATCGGCGATCATATTTTTCTTTTTTCTTTTTTATATCGCCGCTCAGTTCAGCGGTGCCGGTAAAATCCTGAATCTTACATTCGGACTCGATCCGCTGTGGGGCAAAATCATCGGCTCGCTGATCGTGACTTTTTACTGCATGCTCGGCGGATTCCTGACGGTGGTTGTGATCGACGTGTTTCAGGCGTTTCTGATGATTGTAACGCTGGTTGTTCTTCCGGTGATTGCTTTTTTTTTCATCGTCAGCCATGATATCAGTATTGCGGCTTCTTTACAGCAAGCCGGTCCCGCGATGTCCGGTTTAACTGCGGGTCAGACCGGAACCGCCGCGTGGATCTTTGTTTTAAGCGGGCTGAGCTGGGCGTTGGGTTATACAGGGCAACCTCACCTGCTCGCGCGCATGATGGCTATGCGCAGTAAAAAAGATATTAAAACCGCTATCGGCGTCGCATCGGTGTGGACTTTATTCGCTTATGCCGGTGCCATTTTCATCGGATTAATCGGCTGGGCAATGCTACAGAATCATTTTTTCGGGGCCGCCGAAGTATCCGCGCTGACCGCGAACTATGAAAAAATAATGCCCGTTATGGTGCTGTTTCTTGTCAATCCGCTGATCGCGGGTGTATTATTATCGGGAGCCATCTCAGCCATGATATCCACCGCTTCCTCCCAGCTGATCGTCGCGTCATCGGCAATAAGCCAGGATGTTATGCCGGCATCCTTCATGCAGAAATTGACGGCGAACCGGCAGCTTTTGTTCAATAAGATCATCACGATTGCCATCGGAGTCGTCGCGTTCGCGCTGGCGATGACTTCATCGGATACGGTGTACAGTTTTGTATCATACGCCTGGTCGGGCATCGGTTCATCATTCGGGCCGGCGCTGGTATTGCTTTTGTTCTGGAAAAAATTTTCACGCGCGGGCGTATACGCTTCACTGTTCTTCGGAACTTTCGGTTCGATTATCTGGAAGAACTGGCTGGTTGAACCCACAGGTATTTCCGAACGGCTGGGAAGTTACGTGATCGCGTTCAGCATGGCGGTTTTATTCGCGCTCATTTTTCCGGAGAAAAAGAAAAATTGAAATGCGGCTTCTGAGTCCGAATCACCGCTATCTTCCCGGGTGTCCGTATTCATGAATCTTTTCATAATGGCGGAGATAGTCATCAGCAGAAATACGGTTCTGCCATTGTTCGGTCAGTATTCCGAGCCCGGTTCCGGCGATGAACATAAGAACTATGATAACAGCGGTCCACTTTTTATTCACTTTCTTTTTTACGATATAAATCTGTAACGTATCTTTCACCGGACACGCGTCCACACATTGCAGGCAAGAAGTGCGCTCGTCGGAATATACGGTTTTGACCTTATCAACTTTGATGAATGACGGACAGGCTTTGGCGCATAATCCGCAGTCAATACAAGAGGATGCTTTGCGGCGGATTTTAATCAGGCTCAGCAGGGATGTCCATCCGAGGAACGCGCCGTACGGACATAAATAGCGGCACCAGAAATTGCGGAGGAAAAAAGATAATACCAGTAAGACTCCGATCACGATCAAACCCGTCTGCGACAATTGAGCAAAAAAAATAGTACATTTTAATGTCGGACATCAGGTTATAGGGCGTGTCTAAAAAAGCCCATACGCCGGGTGTCTTCATCACCCATACAATCACGTACAATAAATAACCCAGCATCAGATATTTTAGGCTGCGCAGAGGATAGTCCATCCAAACGGGCATGCGGATTTTCCGCCTGAATAATTTTTCAGCCCCATTGCCGGTGTATTCCGAAATCAGGCCGACCGGGCAGATCCAACTGCAAAAGGATTTTCCTAAAACAACCGACAAGGCCACGACAGAGAGAAAAATAAAAAATCCAGCCGGATGATACGGATGAATGACGCCGGTTGACAGAAACTGGTATACATTCATCAGGGAACTGATCGGAAGAAATCCGTCAACGCCAGGCGGACGTTCGTAAAAAGGCGCTGTTCCGCCGGATTCCAGATATCGCACAAACAGGTAAAACTCAACGCCAATCCAGACGCATAACAGCGCAAATGCTATCTGAACGGCCAGCCGGTAAGGCTGGATTTTCTTTTCATCATCCCGGATGAATGCGGATTTCATGCGTAATCTTTCAAAAAGACTTTCACAACGGTTCTGTCGGATTTAAAACCGGAGCCGGGATTAATACTTCATTAAAGGGAGAGCGAATCAGGCGAGTTGTTTATAAAAATAAATGTAAAACAACTCTTCGTTTTCCTTTTTCACCCAATGCTTCACGCCAATGCTTACGGCTTTGTCGATCAGAGGCGCGGTCAGGAACGGAGCGGTCAGTTTGTAAATCGAGCCGGCGGGCATCCCGTTAAGGTCGGCCATCACCTGATTCACAGGATGTTCGCCTTTAGACAGCATTTCACGGACGTCAAGTTCCCTCGTGATCTTCGTTTCCGCGAACCAATTCTGTTTAGCGGTTTGATAGCTCCCGCTTTCTC
>JBBIRG010000258.1:0-4438 GCA_037441945.1 Bacteroidota bacterium
GGATTCTTTGCGGTATTGTTATTTTCTTTACCCGCAGTGCCGGGGATTTTGAAAATCGCCTGACAATCATTCGTACATTTTTTCAGTTACGCGGAATCTTCGCTCCCGGTTGCCGACCGACCGTATGATTTCATGCCCCAGCAAGGCCATTTTCCTTATTTTTACATAATCAATTTTATCTTCGGTGTCGGATGGATAATGATAATCCTCGGTCATGCCGTCGAAAAAGAACGCGATCGGTACACTATATTTCGCATAATGGTAATGGTCGCTGCGGTAGTAATAATAATTTTTATCGTCCTCGCGGTCAAAGACATAGTCAAAATGAAAATATTTTCCTTTCGTGTTGATCGATTCGATCAGGTTTTTCAGTTCAAGGCTGATCTTCGATGAACCGATGACAAACATGCTGTCGGTATGCCCGCGGCCGATCATGTCGAGATTGAGGTACGTCACTACATCCGTAATATCAAACGGTTTCGGTGTTTCCGGCATGGTAATGTAATCCGATCCGAGCAGCCCTTTTTCCTCGGCCCCGTGAAAGATGATCAGGACGGAGCGCCGGACGGGCCGTGCCACAAGGTAGCGGGCGATTTCCAGGGTCGCGCTGACGCCGGACGCGTTATCGTCGGCGCCGTAGTAGATTTCGCCTTTTTCATTTTTGCCCAGGTGATCGTAATGCGCGCCGATGGCGACGTATTCCTTTCTCAGGTCCGGATCGGTCCCTTCGATATAACCGATCACGTTGTTTGAGGGAACAGCGGTTCGGCGCACGTAGGCCCGGAAACTCAGGCGTATCGCCGGAATATCAAAATGCGGAACAGTTCCGCCGGTCGCGGAGCGGGCTTCGATGGAATCTAAGCTGTACAGTGAATAATCGATCACTTTCCGGAAAAAATTCGGCGTCGCGTATAAAAAAGGCATACGTCCAGATTCGTCTGCCGAATCCTCAGGCAACGCGCTGAAATCGAGCGAGCTGGATTTGAAATAGTCGCTGAACATCGACCATTGCTCCCGCAATTTTCCTTCCGCAAGAACGATGATGCCTCTGGCGCCGAGTTCCTTCGCCCGGTGCCGTTTATAAAAAAGCGGGCTGGAGTAGGATGATGGGATATCGCCGTAAAAATAATCGTCGTTCGCGGAAACCGGTTCGCCGTCGAGCACCATAACGAATTTTCCCGACACGTCGAGGAATTGATAATCGTCGTAATTGAATTCCGGCGCGGTGATGCCGTAACCGGCAAAGACGACCGGAGCGGACATCTGAACGGGGAACATCATATCGTGATAGTTGGCGAAATCATCGCCCCAGGTAAATCCGCGCAGGCTCTCGCCGGATGAATCCATCACGGTGATCGACGTCTGACGGTACACGGTGGTGCGCGTGGCGCTAAACGGCTGAAAATAGCACAGCGAATCCGACGGCGCTTCCTCATCGCAGTATGCGTAAGGTTTGACGCCCATCTGTTGCAGTTGTTCGGCCAGGTACGAGGCGGCTTTTTTCTCAAAATCGGTTCCCGCTTCGCGTCCCTGAAGTTCGTCAGATGTCAGATAAACAATATGGCTCTTCAGGCGTTGCGTCAGCCCGTCGTCATCCGCGGCGTGTTTCGGCGGGGTTACGCAAGCCGTCAGCATTCCGGCTATCAGGGATAAAAAAATCATCAATCGGCGCATGAGTTTCCTTTCGTTGTTTCAGAAAATAATATAATTCACGCCGAAATCAAACAGATAAATCAGGCGGATGAATATTGAAGAATCGTTGTAAAAGGGTTTTATCAATTTTTTCAAGGCTTTTTCGTGATAATTTTCTTGTATCCAAATAAAATTATCGGCATATTTTTATTTTAATGGCAGAGTGGCTTTTTAAAAAGCCTGTTTATTTCATTTTCATTCAGGAGTTCATCATGGACATACGCATCATTCAAGCTCAGGCAAACCAGAAAAAAACCAAACCGGCCGATGAAACCAAACTGGGATTCGGAAAATATTTCAGCGATCATTTTTATCATATCACGTTTCATGAAGGCAAAGGCTGGCATGACCCTACCATTGAGCCGTATCGTCCGCTCACACTGGATCCCGCGGCGATAGTATTGCATTACGCGCAGGAAATTTTTGAAGGACTCAAGGCTTACCGTGGAAAAGACAACGGTATTTACCTATTCCGTCCCAAAGACAATCTCGCGCGCCTGAACCGTTCGGCCAAACGCCTGTGCATGCCCGAAGTCAGCATTGACGACGCGCTCGAGGGAATGAAACAGCTGGCGCTGATTGACCGGGAATGGATTCCCAAAAGCCGCGGCACATCAATGTACATTCGTCCCACGATGATCGCGACGGAAGCGTCGGTCGGCGTCAAGGTTTCGTCCGAATATTTGTTTTACATCATTGTCGGGCCCGCGGGCGCGTATTATCCGGAAGGTTTTAATCCGGTGAAAATTTATATTTCGGATCACTACATCCGCGCGGCGCGGGGCGGGCTAGGGGAAGCGAAAACAGGGGCCAATTACGCCGCCAGCCTGTTGCCCGCCAAGGAAGCCAAGGAAAAAGGATTCGCTCAGGTGCTATGGCTCGACGCGCTCGAACTGAAATACGTCGAGGAAGTGGGGACCATGAACATGTTCTTCCGCTTTGACGACGAAGTCGTGACAAGTCCGCTGACGGGAACGATACTGCCCGGCATAACGCGCTATTCCGTCATGTCTCTGCTCAAGGAATGGGGCGTTACGGTCAACGAGCGGAAAATAAGTATTGACGAAGTCATCGACGGGGCAAAATCGAACCGCCTGAAAGAAGCGTTCGGAACGGGAACCGCGGCGATCATTTCCCCGGTAGGCGAATTGTTTTACAAAGGCGAACGCCATACCATCAACCAGATGAAAGTCGGCGAATACTCGCAGAAACTGTATGACGAATTGCTGGGCATCCAATACGGCGAAAAACCGGATCATTTCGGATGGGTGGAACGCATCGCGTAAAGAATAAAAATTTTTATCGCCATATTCTTCATACGGCGGGCCTTTATGGCCCGTAGAAGCAGACATTCTGGCCGGCCCGATATTCGGTTATTGATAACGATCAATGCATACCGGCGGTCTGATGGTTTCGCTGCAATGGCGTGAAAACAATCTGGTATAAATTTTAAAATTATTTGAATCAAATTTGAAAAATTTACGTATACCGGGACGTATGTTTGCGCCCATAATCTTCAATCACTCAAAAAAGGAAAACATATATGAAAACCGCACTCATTCTGTTTATGGCCGGAGCGCTGATGATGTCTGAACAATTTGTCAGCGGACAGCAGAAAGACCGGAAAGATATCGCCGAAAAGGACAAATGGAACCTGACCGACCTTTATCCGACCGACGATGCGTGGAAGGAAGCTAAGGAAAAACTGACGGCGCAGATTCCGTCCATTCAGAAATACAAGGGAACGTTAAGCCGGTCCGCCGCGCAGTTATTCGAATGTCTTGATCTTGTCACCAATATGTCGAAAGAATTTTCCCGGATGCGGAGCTATGCTTCGATGAGCTCGGATCAGGATACGCGCGAATCGAAATATCAGGCGATGACCCAGGAAATCGCGCAGGTTGGGACGATGTTCGGATCGGCCGCATCGTTTATCCGGCCGGAAATCCTGAAAATGGATAAATCGCTGATCGACGGGTTTATCGCAAAAGAGCCGCGCCTCAAGGATTATGCTTTCTATTTGAACGACATTCTCCGCGGCAAGGCCCATACCGGCACGGAAGGCGAGGAAAAGATCATTGCCAACGCGGGGCTGATGGCCGACGGCGCATCGCGGATCTACGGCATCTTTTCCAACGCCGATTTTCCCTATCCCGAAGTCACGCTTTCTGACGGCAGATCCGTGAAATTAGACCAGGCCGGATTCGGAGTCAGCCGCGCTCTGCCCAACCGCGACGACCGTAAACTCGTTTTCGCGGCGTACATGAACAAACTCAATGATTTCCGCCGTACGTTCGGAACCGCCCTGTATTCCGAGATCAAAACGCACATGTTTTATAAAAACGCGCGTAATTACCAGTCCTGCCTCGAAGCCTCGCTGGATCCGAATAATATTCCAGTCGAAGTCTACCATAACCATATTAAAAATGTCAATCAGTATCTGCCTTCCTTTCACCGTTACCTGAAGCTCCGCCAGCGGATGATGGGCGTGGATCAGCTTCATTATTATGATCTGTACGCGCCGCTCGTGAAAGGCGTCGACCTGAAATATACGGTTGATGAATCCAAGAAACATATTCTTGCGTCGCTGGCGCCGCTGGGCAAAGATTATGTGTCCGTCGTTCAGAAAGCCTTTGATGAGCGCTGGATTGATATGTATCCGACGACCGCGAAACGTTCCGGCGCCTATTCCAACGGATCCGCGTACGACGTGCATCCGTATATACTCATGAATTACCAGGGCCAG
>JBBIRG010000259.1:0-722 GCA_037441945.1 Bacteroidota bacterium
ATCCGTACCGCTGGTGGCGTTTTGATCGGCGGCCAGCCAGAAAGTGCCCGGAACGACATTGGTTTCAAATCCTTCGGTCAGCAATGTAACGGTCGTTGGGGCGGAACTGATGGTGAAATTGGCGTTGCTGATATCGTTCGTCGCGGCATTGGCGGCGTCGGATACGCGTACGCGGCAGGTCGTCGAAGCGGTGTTCGGTACTGTCCATGCGTAAGCGCCGTTATTGGTTACGCTGGAGGCGACGACAGTCCAGTTAGTTCCGCTGTTCGTGGAATATTCGATCTTCACGTTCGCGATTGAGCCTGTGGAAGTCCAGGTGATGTTCCTGCTGGAGGCGACGGTCCAGTTTTCGCCGCCGTTCGGGGCCGTAACGGTTACGCTATTGGAAACGGTTCCGGGATAAGTGACATTTAAAGTATAAGCGCTGGTAGCTCCGTTGTAACCGTTGACCTTAATATAATAGGTTCCTGCCGGGGCGTTAGCATAGCTTCCGGTTTCCGGGTTGGCGGTGGTATAACCTTTGGCGCGTTCGACCAGACCGGCGTCATAGAGGTACCAGTCTAAGTCCGCGCTGGTGCCGATCGCGAGCGAAACGCTGATCGTTCCGACGGAACCGGTCGTAAATGAGAAGAAATCCACGTCTGTTGAGGAACTGACCGAACCGGAGACAGCGACACCCGATCCAACCGGTCCGTTCGCCGTTCCGCTGGTGTTGTTGGATT
>JBBIRG010000259.1:740-4402 GCA_037441945.1 Bacteroidota bacterium
CCTGAGGAAATAGTGAAGTTCGCGTTGCTGATATCGTTCGTGGCGGCATTTGCGGCGTCGGATACTCTCACGCGGCAGGTCGTTGCCGGATTGTCCGGCACCGTCCATGCGTAGGTTCCGGTGTTGCCCGTTGACGATACAATGTTGGTCCATGTGCTTCCGCTGTTGATCGAATATTCGATTTTGACATTCGCGATCGTGCCGGTGTAGGTCCATGTGATGCTTCGTGATGCGCCGGCGGTCCAGTTTTCGCCGCCGTTCGGGGCGGTAACGGTAATGGTCGGCGTGGTGGAGCCGCTGACGAGTCCGGAACGCGTGCCGTCGAGTACGGCGTTCATGCGCGTGGACTGGCCGTTGGTGAACATGTACATGCAGGCGTCATCGGAATAATCCATGTAGTTCATGAATAAATCGCCGTTGGGGCCGTTGGAGCAGGTGACTTTCGGGAACGTCGGACAGCCGTAGTTGGGTCCGCCGGCATTGGGCGTATCATCGACTAAGTCGGAGCCGGTGCAGGCTGTGCCGTCGTCGCCCCATATATGGCGGAGGTTCAGGTAATGGCCGACTTCATGAGTCATCGTCCGTCCTTTGTTGAACGGAGCGGTGGCTGTTCCGATATCGCCGAAATAATTGTAACCGCAAACGACGCCGTCGGTTGCCGAAGCGCCGCCCGGGAACTGGGCGTATCCAAGAACGCCGCCGCCTAAATTACAAACCCAGACGTTCAGGTAAGAGGACGGGCTGACCACGTCCGAACCGCCCTGGCTGGTATATTTGACCTTATCGTCGGTACTCCAGGAAGTTACCGTGGTCTGCTTTCGGATCACGCGGTCGAGAACGAAATTTATCTGGGAATTGGCCGCAAGAGGCGCGAAGACGGAAGGCGTCTTCGTCACATCGGCGTTGGTTTTTGTGTAATCTTCGTTCAGAATGCGGATCTGCGCGGCAATCTGCTGATCGCTGATGTTTTCGGCCGTCGCTTTCCATACCACATGAACGATTACGGGGATTGTACGGACGGATTCGACCGGGCCCCGGGCTTCGCGGTTTTTGATGTCATTTTGCGTGCGGGCTTCCATCGCCTCGAAATTACGCTTGTAATCCGGATCGGTCGCCATTAAACGGTCATGAACGACCATGGTGCCGCAATTGCGGTGATCGGTATGACCGTCGTGATCATCGTGTTTATGATGCTTATCGGTTTGGGCAACGATCACAGAGGTTGCTATCAGAACGAACGCTAAAATCATTAATGATTTTCGCATGGGGGACTCCTTTTGGTTAGTTAGTTTATTTAGATATAGTCTATAGTTGATAATTCGAGGTAACCATATTAAATATGGTTTAAGTGCAAACAATACGCCAAAATGTTATACGTTGTTATTCAATTAAAAATACAGGACTTATCAATAGACAAGTTTTTTAATTTTAAAAACCATTTTGTGAGAATAAATTTACACTATTGGTAATAAAACATATAAATCATTGAAATAATAGTATTTAATCTGTGTAAATAAAAGCTCCATATTGATGTATTTTGTGTAAAATATTTCGCAAAAGAAGGTTTGATTTTGACACTTTTCCAATTTAACCAATGCGCTTAACAGGTTCGTCACAAATGAATGGAAACAACAAAAAAAACACGGAATGCACATGAACAATGATAACAATGCAGGATTTCTCTCTCCCTTCGGTCGCTGGATATGACAATCTGGTGGGGGTGGCTCGAAATGACACGCTTCGGGTGATTCAGGGTACGCAAAAAATGCGGCAAAGCGATAAGCCCGTTAATCAATAACTATTAGCTGTTTTTCAATGCGAATATCTTTCATTCCGGTTTGATCGATCGGAATAGCCAAATTCTTTTTTAATTTTTCAACCGTTGTTCCCAGTTTACCGGCCAGTTCGGACAGGGTCATATTTATTTCGCCGATGCTGACGGTCGCGCCGGAATCGAAGGTCAGTTTTCCTTTTTCGATGACCGGTTTTCCGTCTATGGCGAAATGGACTTCCTCATCTTTAAGGAACGGAAAAACCGATGTTGCGGTTTTTATCCATTTCATTTCCTTGCCGGATGAACCGTTCTGCGATATACCGGATAAATCCACAACGGCCCCAGCTTCGATTGAATTTTGATGGATTTTAACATGCGTCGCATTTAAGGAACGTATCAACGAATCGTTTTCCGAAGATTCCATCATCCGGCCGAGCATCAGGTCGTGAAATTCTCCGGCGTTGAGTGTAACGGGTTTTTCCGATTTTGATTTTTTTGATAGCGTTCCCGCCGGCCGGATTTTTTTCATCACTTCCGAAGAGCGCTCCGTCAGGTTCGTCTTGTCAAAATCTTTCCGGAATACTTCCTGTTCGGTATTGGTTTGGTTTTCCGGCTGCTGATACCATTCCGGCAGAGACGTGATTTTAACAAAATAGTAATAGAGCGCGCAGGCCGCGGCGATCAGGATGACCAGCACAACGATGAAAAATTTTTTGATCATGAGACTTTTCCTTAAATTTTTCTCAATGAAGATCATGGAAAGATAATTTAGGCTAAGAAAATGTAATCTGCCAAGAAAACTTTTGCATTTCAATATGAAATTAAATATTTTTCCGCGTCCATTTTTTATATCATTTTTTCCAAAGGAAATTTCTTATGAAACGTACGATTGTCCGTATATCCGTTATTACCGTATTTTTTGTTATGTACTTTACTTCGGCGTCGTTGAATGCCCAGGGAAAGCTGAGTTCGCGGGTTGTAGTCGCTTCTGAACAAGAAGATCAATTGTTAGTCTGGATCACATTTAACGATAAAGGGAATCTCGCCGCGAGGCAAACGGAAGCGCTCGGGATCGTCTCTCCGCGGGCGATTCAGCGGCGCTCCAAAATGATGCCCCTGGATAAGCTGACAGATGAAAAGGATATTCCCGTTGAAAATAGTTATATCAAACAAGTTGAACAAACCGGCGTAACGATCCGCCAGCAGTCGCGATGGTTCAATTCGGTCAGCGCGTGGGTGAACCGTAGGAAATTGCGTGAACTGGAAAAATTAAATTGCGTCGCGTATATCGACCTGGTGATGCGGTTGAAAAAGAGCGCGAATGACATGGAATTCAAATCATCCTCTGATAAGGGTTCCACGGTGACCGGAAAATCAACCGGAAGCGAAACGATTGATTACGGAGCGTCGTTTACGCAAAACAACCAGATCAACGTTCCCGCAGTGCATAATTTGGGCGTCTGGGGACAGGGCGTGATGATAGCGGTGTTCGACGCTGGATTCAACAATCTCGTGCATCAGGCATTCGACAGCATGAATATCGTCGCGACGCGCGATTTTGTGAACGGCGACAGCAGTGTGGCCGATGACCCGGGACAGATGGGCGAAGGCAGTCATGGTACGAATACATTATCGGTGTGCGGCGGCTACAAGCCGGGACAACTGATCGGTCCGTCGTTCCGCGCGTCATACGTGCTCGCGAAAACCGAAAACACCGAAAGCGAAACGCCTCTGGAAGAAGATAACTGGATCGCCGCGATCGAATGGGCGGAAGGATACGGCGCGGATATTATCAGCAGTCCACTGGGATATATCGAAATGGATCCAGGTTCGGCGTACAGTTACACATGGCAGTGGATGAACGGCGATTCTTGCAAAATAACGAAAG
>JBBIRG010000260.1:0-4401 GCA_037441945.1 Bacteroidota bacterium
GCTCCATTCGTAAGAAAATCTTACATGCCTTACGGTTATCCTTCTTTGCTTGTATTCCGGATGGATACGGATTATTCTTCGGAGGATCAGATTTTGCGGTTTCATGAAATCATGGGGAAACGCGGAATCCGGGCCAGCTGGTTTATTGATGTGAGTTCTCAGTTGAACCATATCGGCGCCTATAACCGCTTTCAGGATCATGAAATTGCGTATCACTGCTTCCGGCACCGGACGTTTTCAGATGAGAAAAAAAATACCGCCGATTTTGAAAAAGGATTGAGCGTTCTTCAGCGGTACGATATCCGTCCTCACGGTTACGCGGCGCCGCAGGGATTATGGTTTCCTTCGCTTGCATGTTCAATTGAACGGTTTGGTTTTGAATATTCATCTGAATTTTCTTGTGCTTATGATGATGCGCCGCTTTATCCGCATACGAACCGAAAAGTATTTCCTGTTCTTCAGATTCCGGTTCATCCCATAAGTACGGGCCGCCTGCGGCAGGCCAGGTTCACGGCAGATGCTATGGCGGAATATTTTACAAGGAGAATGGATTATCAGATTTTTCTCAGGGAACCGGCGGTTTTGTACGATCATCCCGCGCACGGGCAGTATGATGTGTTTGAAAAAGTTTTTGATTATGCTCAGTTTCTTTCCTTTCACAATATGACGATGCTGGAATACGCACGCTGGTGGAAGAAAAGAAATAATGCCCGTTGCGACATTATTTATAACAGCAATCAATTGGCTGTTGAATCGGAAAATACGGATGCTGAACTGTCTTTGCATGTGATATTTCCGGATCAAACGCAGTATGAATTGTCTTTGAAGCCGGGGGTATTCGATCGTGAATTCCTTAAGCCGTACCGTAAAACTATCCCGGCCTGCCCGCCGGTACCGCCGGCTAAGAAAATCATTCAAACTCGGAAAACCGATCTTCGCCTGATATACAATCAATACTTATTTCATTACAGCAGGATGAAACAATGAAAATCGCTTTGGCCAGTTACCAGTCGCTTATGCTGATACACGGCGGACCGCATGTCGTGATAACGGAACTGAAAGAACATATCAATCGCCAGGGCGTGGAAGCGGATTATTTTGACATGTGGAAAACCGAAGACGATTTACGCCGTTATGATCTGGTGCATTTATTCGGCTGTAACATGGAAATCCATTCGCTGGCGCGCAATTTCCGGGAACGTGGATTAAAATATGTTGTCAACCCGATTTTTTTCACACGGCATTCAGCGCCTTATATCCGTTTCGGGTGTTTTCTCCAGAAACAGCTGAACCGTTTTTATGCCGGTATTTACACGGATTACGGGCTTGTGCGGAGAATCTGTCAGGGAGCCGAAATGGTTCAGCCTAACACGGACGATGAAGGGCGCCTCATCGAAAAAGGATTGAAAATTCCGGGAGAAAAAATCCGTGTCATACACAACGGGGTATCCGAATCGTTTGAGCGCGGCGATCCGGGCGTGTTTGTCGAACGTTACGGCATAAGGAATTTCATCCTGAATGTGGGTCATATCGGGCCGCCGAGAAAGAACACGCTGGCGCTGGTTCGCGCCCTGTCGGCTGTCAGTCATCCCGCGGTCATCATCGGACGGGTGACTCCGGATGTGGAGTCGGAAGCCATTCTGCGGGAGTCTGCGAAAAATAAAAACCTGCTGATCATTCAGGGACTTAATCATCACTCCCCGGTGCTGGCTTCCGCGTACGCCGCCTGCGATGTTTTTGCCATGCCGTCCCTGTATGAGACGCCGGGACTTGCCGCTCTTGAAGCTGGACTTGCCGGCGCCAAAGTCGTCATCACACCGCACGGGGGTACAAAAGATTATTTCGCGGATTACGCGCATTACGCCGATCCATACTCCCTCAGCGATATACGGCGGGCAATAACAACTGCATTGGAAAAACCGAAGGACGATCGGTTAAAAAATCACATCCGCGAACATTTTATCTGGCCGGTCATCGCGAGGAATATGATCAGAATGTACCGGGATGTTCTTGAGAAAAAATGAAAGCCGTGGGATCGTAAAATGAGAAAAATATTGTTTATTTTTGGCACGCGCCCTGAAGCAATTAAAATGATACCGGTAATAAAGGCATTCCGCGTATCTGCAAACAAATATCAGGTGAAAACTTGCGTAACCGCCCAGCACCGTGAAATGCTCGATTCGGTCCTGAAATTTTTTTCGGTCGGCGCCGATTATGACCTCAACCTGATGCGCACCGGCCAATCACTGTTCGGTCTGACGGGAAACTTAATCCATAAGCTGGAACCGGTCCTTCAAAAAACCAAACCGGACCTGGTTTTCGTTCAGGGTGACACGACTTCGGCTTTTGCCGGGGCTCTGGCGGCGCATTACATGAAAATCCCGGTCGCGCATATTGAGGCCGGCCTGCGCAGTTTCAATAAATACTCGCCGTTTCCCGAAGAAATGAACCGCGTCCTGATAAGCCGGCTGGCGGATTTTCATTTCGCGCCGACAAAACAGGCGGCTGATTATTTAAAAAATGAAGGAATCCGTAAAAATGTCTGGATTACGGGAAATACCGTTATTGACGCGTTGATATCGGGACTGGAAATTATTAGCCGAGGCGACGATGAAAAATATATTCGTCATTTCAGTGATATCAGTTTCATCAAGAAAATCATTTTAGTTACCGGACACCGGCGGGAGAGTTTCGGAAAACCATTCAGGGAAATTTGTCTTGCACTCAAACAAATCGCCGGCGCCCATCCCGATACGGAAATCGTTTATCCGGTGCACCTGAACCCGAATGTGCAGAAGCCGGTAAATTCCATTCTGGGCGGTACGCCCGGCGTGCATCTGATACCTCCGCAGGATTATCCGTTTTTCATCTGGCTGATGCGGAAAAGTTATCTGGTGTTAACGGATTCCGGAGGCGTGCAAGAAGAGGCGCCGTCGCTCGGGAAGCCCGTTTTAGTCATGCGCGATGTTACCGAACGGACTGAAGGCATCAGAGCCAAAACCGCGCTGCTGGTAGGAACAAATCACATGCAGATTGTCCGTGAAACGAATCGGCTGTTGACGGATCCGGATGCCATTCAGCGTATGGCTAAAAAAGCGAATCCGTACGGCGACGGCAAGGCGGCTCAGCGTATTTTATCCGTGATCGATCAGCTCAGGAAATGACCTAAAAGCAGAAAAAGCGCCTCATTGGATAATGATCGGCTTTGTTGCACAAATGATTTTTTCATTAATTTTCCCATGAAATACACAAAATACGAAAGAAATTGAATTTGTTTCGGTTATTTCGCGTTTTTAGCGGGCAAAAAAGAATTGCGCAACAAAGTCACGAATAACTAAAGGCCGTTTCTAAAAACGATAGAAACTTCACGTTGAGCTGTCCAAACATTTGTTATTATCAATATCATTTCATGGTTCGACTAAACTCACAATGAATATTAAAGTTTTTAGAGATCCCCTTTATGCCTATTTCTTCATAAGGAGTATTTTGGAAAAAAGAATTTGTTTTTTGGGTATGAGAAATAATCCCGGTCGAATTCTTGGATTTAAAGAAGGAAATAAAAATAAAATTATTGATTTTCATGACCAAGTTGGAATCTATGCTTGTACGTTGATTAAGATTTATTTATATAGGTCAAACTGGAGGTGAAGCTAATCAAAAACTTTATAATCGTCTTAAGCAACATAGAGATTGTCCGAAAATACAATAAAATAGGGACTATATGAAATATGATAAATTGTTAATATTGTAATTGCATTTTTCCCGATTTCTCTCGGTTTCACTCGAGACAGGCATCGAGACTCAAAATAAAGTGTTTTGAGGGTTTCCGGACACTCCGATAAATATAAAATTGGGGGTAGATGGAATTGTTTTTCATGGTTCGGAACCAGATGGGGTGCAAACAAAGCAGATTTACCCCAAGTAACTGAAGGAGCGAGCGCAATGATATTAGATGTTCTTAACCATCTTGAAGCAATTTTGATAGATGTTTCCTAATCGCAATTTGGCGGTTGTCAAAGAAGAGGGCGTCAAGAAAGGATACTCATGGTTTTTATGCCATTTACCGGCAGAGAATGCGTATGAAGCCATGATGCTGGCGATGACCGGATATCAGTATCGCTGGAAAATCGAAGAATATCATCGTCAGGTCTAACAGGATTATGGTTTAGAGCAAATGGTTTTTTTACGCTATAAGAAACTTCGTAACATGGCTACGATACTGTTTCTATTGATGGGCTTTATCGCTTTGCTATCGAAAACTTAAATCGATGAATTGTGCTTGAGTTCTAAAGTGTTGCTAACTGGACGTATTAAAGAACTGCCGGCTTATATCGATTATCGGGTCTGTGAAGCCTTATGTATCTTGCTTGCCAATGTTTTTACGCGGCCGGTTGCCATCGA
>JBBIRG010000261.1:0-4377 GCA_037441945.1 Bacteroidota bacterium
CAGAAGCGCGGTCATTCCTCCGGGAGCAAATACCAGAATTTTTTCCAGTATGAAGAAAATGAAAATGATCAGAAAGCTGACGATGAACGCGACAATCTGGTTTCCGGTGATCGCGCTTCCGAACAGGCCGATGGCCGCGTAGAACGCGCCCACCAGTAGCAACCCGATATAACCGGTTAGAACTGCGCCGATATCGGTCTGCGTGCCGACTATCAGCAGCGTCAGAAAGTGAACCATCGTAAACAGCAGAGCGATGCCGATCAGAGAGAGCACAGCCAGATATTTTCCGATAACAATCTGCGCGTCGGTCAGCGGCAGCGTTGTAATCAGTTCCAGCGTACCCGCGCTTTTCTCGCGCGCGATCAAGCTCATGGTGACGGCCGGCACGAAGAAAATGTATATGATCGGGATCACGTCAAACAACGTCCTCAGATCCGACTGGTTCATCAGGAAAAATGTGTTGGTAAAGAAATACGCGGAAAGCGTCGTAAAAACCACCAGAACGATATACGCCACCGGACTGTTGAAGAACGATGAGAATTCTTTCCGGTATATGGCCTTGATATTGTTCCATTCGAGTTTCATTGCCTGTGTGTTAACCATTGGCCTGCCCTCCTTCGATCGTTAAGTTGCGGAAAACGTCTTCCAGGCTGACTTTGTAGCGGCTCATTTCCAGAATAATCCATTGATTCTGTACCGCGAACTGGTAAATGTCACGGCGGGGATCAATAGAATTAGAATATTCGATATGCGCGATCTGAGAGCCGTTTTGCGTTTCGATTTTTGTGACCTGCACGTCGCTGATTTTTTGCGCCATCGAGCGGATCGCGTCGGCGTTCGCGTTGGACAGTTCGAGAGTCAGCACGGTTTTTCCCTTGAAACTGCTCATCAGCTCCTCGGTCGTTCCGTTGGCGACGATTTTACCTTTATTGATAATGATCATGCGGTCGGCGGTCAGCTGGATTTCCTGCAGAATATGGCTGGAAATGATCAGTGTTTTTTCCTTGCCTAGACTTTTGATCAGTTCGCGGATTTCGACGATCTGGTTGGGATCGAGGCCGCTGGAAGGTTCGTCCATGATAAGGATTTCCGGATCATGAAAAATCGCCTGAGCGATGCCCACGCGCTGGCGGTATCCTTTGGACAGCTCGCCGATGGTTTTATGCATCACGCCTTTCAGCCCGCAAATAGCGGTCACCTGGCCAAGTCGTGTTTTAAATTTTTTAGCGTCGAACTGCCGCGACCATGCGATGAACTGAAGATAATCGTACACGTTCATTTCCAGGTACAGCGGATTCAGTTCCGGCAAATAGCCGATCATTTTCCGGATTTCGACGGAATCGTCCAGAATGTTTTTATCGTTTACGTAAACCGTTCCCGCCGTCGGCGCCAGGTACGATGTGATCACCTTGAGCGTCGTGGATTTTCCGGCGCCGTTCGGCCCCAGGAATCCGAGGATTTCCCCGTCGTTGACGTCGAAGCTGATCGAATCGACCGCCCGCACCGGACCGTAATCTTTGGTTAAATTCTCGACTCGTATCATTCATAACTCCTTATGTAAAAAAAACCGTTTTCCAAAAAAAGCGGCTAAAAATAATGTTTGAGAACCTGAATGTCAAGGATTTTCATCAGAAAATATGGGAAAGATCGATAGATATACAAGATGATCCCGCCCCCAAAAATAATGATGCCAACAAATATGCCAACAAAAAGATTAAGAACGTTTTAAAATATTTATTCCGTTAAAAAAAAAGCAGGCTCTCGCCTGCTTTTTTTTATAACACTTTAAATATCGGATTACTGCGTGACGCGGATCGATTCAATCTTAAATTGAACGGATGAATTATCATCATTCATGAAAAACACGCCCAGACTGAACGTATCCGCAAATTTAGTCTCAAATTCACCGATCTCAATCCATTCATTCTCGATTGTGCTGTAATAACTTCTGAATGTAAAATCCTTTTTCGCCAGCTTCAGGTAGACGTATCCTTTCACCGCGTCGATTGATTTTTCAGTTGTGGGCAACTCCACATCATCATGGCTACCTTTCATGTAAACATACGTCCCGTTGTAATAGATATAAGTCCTGACATTGTTGGTTCCCGAATGCGCCGCTAAACCGAAGCCGGAATTGTAATACTTCTCCCAGTTGCAGCTGACCTTCGCCTCGATGACAAAATCGCCTTTTATATCGGACAACTCGATCCTCGGTGATTTTTTGTTGCCCTCTTCCGGAATGAACAATTCGCCGGTAGCCGCTGTTACAACCAGATTGTTGCCGAGAAACTCGTATTTGGAATTGACGTCCTGATCAAACCATTTGAAATCGCCTAGTTTTTTATTTTTGGCCTCAAATACCCAGGCGCCGCCCTTCGATTCAGACTTTTTGATCTCTTTCTTCGTATCTTTTTCTAGGGCAACGTCATCAAGCGCCTCATCAGTCTTGACGGTGCTTTCGGTTTCGCTGTCCATGGACTCGTCTTCCTCAACCCGTATGATGATGATGTCCGGATCCTTGTTCATTTCATTGAGCATTTTCACGGCGTCTAACGCGCTGGCTTTGGCTTTCAGCAGATTTTTCTGGGCCGCGTAATTCTTATCGATCGCTTCGATCGGAAGAAGAGCGAGGCAATAGGAATATTTCGTCGCCGGATCAAGCCAATAGGAATCGAATTTCAGGGATGCCATCGCTTTTTTGACGTCTTTTTCACCGTATTTTTTCGACAGCAGGCTTTCAATTCCTTTCCGGGCTTTTTTCTCAGCCTTTTCACGCGCTTTGTCAACTTTTTTATCTTTGGCGATGCCGATCGCGACAAAATTTTCATACGCATACGTTCCGGGATTATCAGCCCACGCCGGTTTCTGCGCCATTCCGTCTGATAAATAAATTACAGAAAGAATAAGTGATATCAATAGTGATTTCATAAAACAGGAATTCCTTTCGTTAAGTGAAAAAATAATAGAAAAATTAGTCTTCGTCGACATTGATGATTATCACATCATCTTTAAATTGCATATTCAGATTATCCGTTGCGTCTAATGCGCTAGCCTTGGCTTTTTCAAATTTCTTTTTTGCGGCATAGTTTTTATCGATCGCTTCGCGCGGGAGCAGGCTCAGGCAAAAGTAATATCCGTTAGCCGGATCCTGCCAGAAGGCTTCCGTGCGAATGGACGGTTTGGCTTCCTTGATCTCTTTATCTTTGTATTTGCTCTTCAGAACTTTTTCTATACCCTTCAGCGCTTTTTTCTCGGCCTTTTCCCGCGCTTTGTCTACTTTTTTATCTTTAGCAATGCCGACGGATACGAAATATTCAGCCGCATACGCACCCGGATTATCAACCCATTCAGGTTTCTGAGCAAACCCATCTGAATTGCTAACTAAAGAAATTGCAATGATTAAAGTCATTGTCTTCATGTGATATCTCCTCATCGTTAATAAACATGTTATATATTACTTCTGAAAGTAAGAAGTAAACAAAGAAATGTATTTCTCAGCTTTAACGGGGTCAGTTGCTTCAGCCATGATTCGATTTATTGGTTCGGTATTGGATTTCCGCATCTGAACCCAGCCGTCCTCAAACAGGATTTTTACGCCGTCGGTTTCATCAATCCGGTATTTTTTAAAGTCTTTCTTCATTTTCTGAATGATTTTGTTTGTATCCGGGCCGGAAAATTCGATTTTCTTTTTGATCATGACGAAGGCCGGCAGTTCTTTTTTTAATTCAGAAATTTTCTTATCTTCCGAAGTCATCATCTGCAGGATCAGGGCAATGCCCGTAACGGCGTCGCGGCCGTAATGCATTTCCGGAAGAATGACGCCCCCGTTCCCTTCCCCGCCGATCACGGCGCGCGTTTCTTTCATCTTCATGGATACGTGAATTTCGCCGATCTTCGTCCGGTGCACAGGCTCATTGTATTTTTTCGCAATAGCGTCAATGACCATGGACGTTGAAGCGTTGACGGCAACCGGACCCGGATTGCGTTTCAGAATGAATACGGTTGCAAGCGCAAGCGTATATTCCTCGCCGAGCGCCGAACCGACCTCGGATACAACGGCCAGCCGGTCAACGTCCGGATCGACGGCAAATCCGATATCCGCCTGATGCTTAAGCACGGCTTCCTGCAGGGTAGCCAGATTTTCTGCGGAGGGTTCCGGATTTCTCGGAAAAATTCCGTGCGGCTGGTCGTTAATAGCAATGACATCGCAGTTCAGTTCTTTCAGCAGCCGCGGTACAATGACGCTGCCGGCCCCGTTGATGCAGTCGACGACTACTTTGATACGTTTTTCCAGGATGCGCTCCGGTTCGATGTAATCCAGTTCCAGAATATGGCCGATGTGATTCTGCGTGGCGTAATCATAATATTCCACTTTTC
>JBBIRG010000262.1:0-4369 GCA_037441945.1 Bacteroidota bacterium
TGTATCCGGCGGCGCAGGAAAGTGTTTGGGGCATGGTTTCCGTCGCGGTGGTTTTTTCGGCGACTACGATCGGAACAATGATGGCGATGGTTTTTCTGGCGCTTTACGGATTTCGTTTTCTTCCGCTGAAAGCGGCGGAACGGTATATGCATGTTATCGCAGGCGGAACCATCGCCCTGTGCGCTTACGCGATATTATTCCTGGGTCTTTAACCAATAAAGGAACCGGATATGCAAGGTTTTATGATATCCGAAACTCATCCGGATCAAATGATTCGGGTTCCGGCCGGGAATCATTCTCTTGAGGCTAGTGAAAATTCAATTTATTACAGGCCAAATTTTACGCATATTCTTTTGTACGAACAGTCCATGCCGTTATGCGATGTAGCTTACGCTACTTCCGGATTCGTTCCCGGCGGACCGGGCATGCTCACCATAAGCCGGACTGGGTATAGATTATGGACGATTTGTTATTGAGGTTCACGATAGATAAAGAGCCGGCCCCGCCGAAGCGCGGCGCTGTTTCCGATGATGCAAGAAATGACAGGCGAAATCTTATGGATCGATCCGCATATTCCGCCATTTCACGGACGGTTCAAAATTACCCGCGCGTTGCACCGCTTGCTGAATTATCCACTGAATGAATCATGGAATATTAAATGACCTTTTCTGACTCTTCCGTTTCCGGTTATGAACCAAAACCTCAAAAGCCATCGACCGTTCTGCTTCGTATTTCGGCCGTATTTTCTTTGTTGTACGGGCTGTTCTTTTTTTCGGCCTTCATAGAAGATCTTGTTACGGGAAATTATGAAGGCGGGAAAGCTCATCAGATGAGAAAAGAAACGCCGGCGGCTGATTCATCGCGAACCGATAACAGCGCTGAAGACACATCGTTCGGCGTAGTGCTTAGTTTGTTTTTAACATGCGGCGTGTTACCGATTGGTTTATCCGTATTCAATTTTTATGTCATACAGCGGCGGGTAAAATTTTATCGCCTGCAAACGGATGCATGGTTTGAAAACGCATTGCTCCGGTTTGCGTCACGAAACAACGGACGGTTGCTGATATCGCAGGTTACCGAAGAATTTCAGATAGGCGTTTCCGAATCAAAAAAAATTCTCGATCAGTTAGTCGTGAAAAACGTCGCAGAGATACTGGTGTCTGAAACGGGCGAATTAGTTTATCTGCTTCGCGGATTCGGCGATGACCAATCCGGCGCTGAGCGCATTTTATAAGGAGCGATTTATGGAAAAAGATGCATACTATCCCGTTCGTTACCAGCCAGCCGCTGACAACAAAGCCCTCTTTTATACCGGAATCATTATCCTGGCCTGCATCGGATTAGTCATGCTTTTTACGATTCTGACGATGATTATCCAGGGAGAATATAAAGGCGGGAATCCGGCTTATCAGGGAGAAGTGGATCTGGGCGGAATAATTATCGGATTAGTCTGCTGCAGCGGAGTCCCCTTCGCCATCAGCGCATTTCTCTTTTTTACATTGCGAAAAAGAAAAAGGCAAATAGAAAACGCAAAGGTGGAATGGATTCATTTTCAAATTATCAATTATGCCAAAAAAAATAAGGGGCGTTTATCGATAGCCGACATCATGATCAATCTTCAGATTTCATCTGAAGAGGCAAAAAAATCAGTTGAAGAACTTGTAATTAAAGGCATTCTGGAAGTGCTGATCACTCCTTCTGGAGTCATTGTCTATGGTTTGTCGGGTTATGACCAGGAACAGGCAACATCGGTTTAATGATAGGATATTTTATGAACGAATCAAAGATCAAATGCCCGAATTGCGGCGCGGCCATTGAACTAACCGACGCGCTGAAAAATTCTATTCAGGAAGAACTTCGCGGTGAATTTAACCGGAAATGGGCTGAAGAAAAAAAGAAACTCGACATACAGCGCGAGGCGGATAAAAAAATATATGAGAACCAACTGGCTGATCAGAAAAAACAACTCGAATCACATTTAAAAAAAAGTATCGCCGACCAGTACCATTTTCAGCTGAAAGATATTCAAAATCAGCTGGATGAAAAATCCCGAAAACTGAAAGAAAGCGAGGATAAAGAGCTGGATTTGCTCCGGAAACAGAGGGAGATGGAGGACAAGGAAAGAAAGTTCAAACTCGAAATGGAACGCCAGCTGACAGCGGAAAGAATGAAAATTCATTCGGACGTTACGACAAAAATAGGCGAAGAATACCGTCTGAAGGACGCTGAAAAAGAAAAAACAATACACGATTTGCTGAAACAGATCGAGGAACTGCGACGTAAAGCGGAACAGGGCTCCCAGCAACTGCAAGGCGAGGTACTGGAACTGGATTTGGAAGATAGGCTCAAACGGCTGTTTCCTGGCGATGAGATTATACCGGTAAGGAAAGGAGTGAAAGGCGCAGATATTTTACAAAAAGTCTTCAACGATTTCAGGCAATTCTGCGGAATCATTCTATGGGAAGCCAAACGCGCTAAAGAATGGTCAAAAGACTGGGCGCCTAGGCTCAAAGAGAATAAATTGGAAGCGAAAGCGGATCTCGGCGTGATCGTTACAACGGCGCTTCCCAAAGGACAGGAGCGCATCGGCAGCATTGAAAACATCTGGTATTGCGATCCTGTTTCGGCGGAAGGGCTTGCGATGGCTCTTCGGGCAGGCATGATCGAAGTCGCTCATGCCCATTCCGCGAAAGAAAATATGCATGAAAAAATGGAAATTATGTATCGGTATCTTTCCGGTCCTGAATTCAGACAAAAAATCGAAGCCATCGCCGAAGCGTTCCGACAGATGAAAATTGACCTCGACGCCGAAAAAACCGCCATGAATAAAATCTGGTCGAAACGTGAAAAACAAATAGAGCGAGTGATCATTAATACAACCCATCTTTACGGGTCGCTGCAGGGTATTATCGGCCAGAGTCTTGAGCCGATTCCGAAGCTCGAATTAAACCCCGGCGATGAGCCTTTCGTCGAACTATAATACCGGAAACCAAAAAAACACGATGATATCTCTTCACGAAGAAAAAAATAATTTTTACAGTGAATTTGATAACGGATTATTGCATCCCGGCAAGGAACGCAAACTTCATCAGCGAACGCCGTTTCAACAGGACCGCGACCGCATCATCTACTCTTCCTCGTTTCGCAGGCTGCAGGCCAAAACGCAGGTTTTTTTCTCCGGTGAGTATGATTTTTACCGGACGCGCCTGACGCATTCCATCGAAGTCTCCCAGATCGGTCGTGCAATCTGCAATCATCTTCGCAAGACAAGTCCGCATTTGAACGCTGATTTTTTTATTGATTCCGATCTGGTTGAAGCCGTTTGCTTGTCCCACGATATCGGCCATCCGCCGTTCGGCCATGCAGGAGAAAACGCGCTGAACCGACTGATGATGGATTTCGGCGGATTTGAGGGCAACGCCCAGACGCTGCGCATCATAACCGAAACCCTGTATGCATCCAGCATGGGCAGAACCGGCATGAACCCAACGCGCGCGTTAGCCGACGGCGTTATGAAATATAAAATGAAGTATGGCGATTTTGTCCGTAACGGGCGTTCGCCGAAAAACCATTTTCTTTACGATGACCAGCAGTACCTGATTAATTTTATTTTTCAGGGCGCATCCTTACCTGAAACAATGGCTGAAGAAGAGGTCATCAATCAGTTCCGCAGTATCGAATGCCGGATCATGGACTGGGCGGATGATACGGCGTTTTCAATCAATGACGTCGTCGACGGCTTAGCTTCCGGTCTGATTACTGGGCAGAAAATTGAAAAATGGGCGTCTTCCGCCGGGTTGAACCAGGATGAAAACGGACTGGTTAAGGAGCTTCTGGAAATGATTCGTACGAAATCGTTACAGAAAAAACTTGCCGTCAGGATCGGCGATTTCATCAATGCGACAGAACTGAGGCCGATAAAAAATTTTATAAGCTCACGTTCTAACCGGTACGCGTTTGATCTGAAGGTCGGCGATGACGCCCGGCGTGCATCGGACTTTTACGGCCGTATGTCCCGTGAAATGGTGTTTCGGTCCGCGCAGATCTATCAGCTGGAATTCAAGGCGGAACAAATGCTGAAAAAAATGTTTGAAGCGTTTGCCGAACACTACCTCACAGGCGAGACGCCGCGTATGGCGCTTCTTCCGTCCGATACGGATGCGATGGTCCTCCGCGAAACGGATACGGCGAAACGCGCCCGGCTGATCTGCGATTATATATCAGGCATGACGGACGTCTTTGCCGTGCGAACCTACAAGCGCCTCTTCGATCCTGATTTCGGTTCGATCGGGGATCTGATCTAAAGCGACGCTATGCCGTCGCTTTTATACATAATCGCGCATTTTCCGTATGACAATTTTTTCTTCGT
>JBBIRG010000263.1:0-4363 GCA_037441945.1 Bacteroidota bacterium
CGCGCTGATCGAGGAAATATCGGTTGAATTTGACCGCGGCCTGACCGTGATCACCGGCGAGACCGGGGCGGGCAAGTCGATCCTGATCGGCGCTTTGTCCATGGTGCTGGGTGAGCGCGCGGTAACGGACCTGATCCGTACCTGAAGCGATCGCGCCGTCATCGAAGCGGAATTTGACACTGGCGATAATCCGATTATCTCTGAGTTATTCACGCAAAACGAACTTGAATACCGAACTCCACTGACGATACGCCGTGAGATCACGCTCAAAGGTCAGAACCGCTGTTTTGTCAACGACATGCTCATCACGACCGCACTGCTGAAGCAGATCGGCGATGCGCTGGTCGATCTTCACGGCCAACACGAACACCAGAGCCTTCTGCGCCCCGAACTGCATACGGACTATTTAGACGCGTTCGCCGGGATTCAGGGCGAACTTGCCGGACTCAAACTGAAATACGAGGAAGTTCTTTCGCTGAACCGTCAGATAAGGGATCTGATGCGAAACCGCGACAGTTACGCTGAAAAGCGCGAATGGATGACCGCCCAGCTCAAAGAGTTACAACAGGTCAATCCTCTTGTCAATGAAGACGAAGCGCTGATTCAGGAAGAAAAAATACTGATGAGTTCTGAGAAACTGCATGCGCTGTCGAAATCGGCATATGATGCGCTGTACGAGTCCGACCCATCCGTATTGGCGGAATTAGACAAAATCCATAAGTCGCTTGAGGAACTTAAATCCACCGATGCGCGGATCAATGAAGTATGGGAATCGTTTCTCACGGCAAAAATTCAACTGGAAGAAATCACGCGATGGATAGGAAATTATAGCCGCCATGTCGTTTTCGATCCGGATCGGCTGGAGCAGATACGAGTCCGGTTAGTCCAGCTTCAGAAACTGAAGAAGAAATTCGGATCCCTGTCGGCTGCAATAAACAAAAAAAACGAGATCGAGCAATGGATTCAGCAGACGGAGAATTTTGATTTTGAACTCAGCCGTCTGCAGAAGTCCGCAACCGCCGCCATTGACGGATACCGCGAACAGTCTGAACGAATATCCGGAAAACGAATTTCCGCCGGGAAAGAACTGGAAAAGCGTGTCGTCGCGGTTATGAAAAATCTGGGAATGGAACATGCCGTTCTGAAAACGGCGATTGCGCCGGTACCCGATCCCGAAAGCTGGCTTGAGGTGAACGGACAAAAAATCCGCGCGGACTCAAGCGGTTTCGATTCAGTGGAATTCTACCTTTCAGCCAATCTGGGCGAATCGCCGAAACCGCTGGCGAAGGTTGCTTCCGGCGGCGAAATATCGCGCATCATGCTCAGCCTGAAATCCGTCCTGGCGCAGGCCGACGCGGTGCCGACGCTGATTTTCGATGAAATTGACGTCGGCATCTCCGGGCGTATCGCCCAGGCAGTCGGCAAGTCCCTGCGCGGACTTGCGCAATCGCACCAGGTCATCTGCATTACGCATCTTCCGCAGATTGCAGCGATGGGCGACAGTCATTTTACCGTCGTCAAATTGCAGTCCGGCGGCAAAACTGTTACCGGGATTCACTCGCTTGACCATCATTCAAAAATCCTGGAAATCGCAAAACTTCTCGGCGGGGATGAAATTACGGAAACGGCCCTGCGCAACGCCGGGGAACTTGTCGGTTTGAAAAAAAAATAAAAATTCTTTGCTTTCCTCGCATGTTTGAAGAAAAAAACGCTTCCATAGAATTAAATCTTGCCGGTGAAGAAAATTTGCCGATAACTGTTTAACATTGAGAAAAAGCAGTTTTCACAAATATGAGAACTGCTTTTCATTTATTTTGTCTACGTTGACGTTATTTGAGATGAAAAACTTAACTTATTAAGAAGAGCAATAAATAGTTTACTTCTTTGACAGTTCTCGCAAAGGCGCGAAGCCAATAAATGTATGCCTTTTTACGGACTGAGCGACTCTGCGATAAAATAAATATGTTCACCCTATCACGCTCTCATTAATATCTACTCCCCAAGCTCTTCTTTACCCTCAGTATCGACAGGATCGGATTCTTCCCGAGTTTTGCCTTCTGCGTGACGGCGCGCCTTGTTATATCTTGCGTAAAACTCCTGAAGATATTGATTGGCGATCAATCGGTCGCGGATAACGAGAAAATTTTCGTCGTTGATGTCATTGGCGTTGTTGCTGAAATTCAGCGAGCCGGTGATGACGACCGGAACGTCATTAGCATCGGGATTTTCAGCGTCAATGATAATGTATTTATGATGCAAATGCCGGTCTTCGACGGCGAGATAGGCCTCGGCTTTTTTGTTCCACGGCCGTTTGGAGGACGCATCCTGAGTCATGGCGCGGTACAGGCTCCATTTCTGTTTTCCCAGCGACGGTTCGAAAAGCGCTTTGAGGTCAAATCCGGATCGTAACTCATGTTTTTCACGTATCGCGTCGTCGATCTCAATGTTCGTGCTGAACGAAAAAGCGCAGATTTTCACGTCATGCTGGGCTTCTTTTGATATTAGGTCGGCGATCACCTGGAGAAAATTCGGTTTGGTTTTTTGTTTGTTTACCGGGGTAAAATAAATCTCCAGTTTCCCGGGCAGACTCGCGTCCCTGACAACGCCCATATTCGCGTTGGATTTGTACTGATGAAACGAGGCTTTTGTAGTGTCGGGAATTACATTGTCACTGCCCCACATGTTGTTGAATTCGTCGGTAAACATTGCGGCAAGGGATCGGCTCTGGATTTTGATGAAATTCTGCATACTGACCATACCGGTGATCGTAAAATTATATGAACCCGTCAAAACCCAGTCGTCAGTGGAATCGGGGGAGAGATAATCGGCGATAATAAATTTATTATGCATCTGGGAGCGGTATCCGCTGAAGAAGTTTTTCTTGTCCTGGACGACCGGCCATCCGGCGTCGCTCATGAACGGAACCTTGTATCGTTCCAGCAATTTTCTCGCGGTTTTCCATAAACTCGGATTATTGCCCGGCGTGGCCTTGTCGTCAATAATCACCCGTACCCGCACGCCGCGTTCTTTGGCTTTGCAAATGGCAACGACGATATTCAGGCTGGTCAGTTCGTAAGCGGCGACGTCGAGGCTGGTTGTCGCGGCGTTGATCGCGTCGATGGCCCGCTGTTCCAGATTTTCGAGCGCGTTGGCGTAATTGCCCGGCAGGGCGTACGACGAGTCAACCGTTCCGTTGAAAAAGATGAAAACCTTGTCGCCGTGAACGCCTGTGGGAATTGGATTAATACGAACTTGCGCCGTCAGCGGTGTGGAAAGCGCTATTAAAAGAAAAAAAGAATTTTTTATCATTACTTTTCATGAAAAATATTAAATTTTTTATAGAATATCATAACATTATTTGTTATAATCAAATACTTTTATATGAATTTAAAACAGACATTTCTAAATTGGCAATACAGAACCTTACAACGGAAACCTCATGACCGCATCAAATAAAAAAAACACAGCGAAACTTACGCGTCCCTCGGACCGTTTAAAAAAACAAAAACCCGGGCAGAAGAAAAGCCCGTATCTTTCCGGCGCGAAGATTTTTCCAAAGCCGATCCATCCCAAAACAAGCGTCATTACGCTGGTGGATGAGGTATTTGCCGCGTATAACAGCGCTCGTCTTCGCGAGGCCTGCCGCCTGTTTACATCGCGCATGCTCGAAAAGGACGTCACCGTCGGCATGTCCATGACCGGAGCGTTAAGCCCCGCGGGCATCGGCATCTCCTGCGTCGTGCCGCTCATCCAGTCGGGCTTTATTGACTGGATCATCACAACCGGCGCGATCCTTTATCATGACACGCATTTCGCCATCGGTTGCGACCTTCACCAGGGATCGCCGTTCATGGACGATGTGAAACTGCACAAGGACGGCGTGGTGCGTATTTACGATATCGTTTTCGATTATACTGTTTTACTTTCCACAGACGCATTTTACCGGCAGGTGATCCAGTCGCCGGAATTCCAGAAAAGCATGAGTTCGGCGGAATTTCATCACCTCATTGGCAAGTATGTTTACGGCCGTGAAAAAGCGCTGGGACTGAAAAACGTCAGCATCCTGTCCGCGGCCTACCAGTGCGGAGTGCCGCTGTATACACCCTCGCCGGGCGACAGCTCAATCGGCATGAACATCGCCGCGATGTCGATGCGGGGAAACAAACTCAGCATTGACCCGAATCTTGACGTGAACGAAACGGCCTCCATTGTCTGGCAGGCAAAATCCACCGGCGGAAAAAGCGCGGTATTCATTGTCGGCGGGGGTTCGCCGAAAAATTTCATGCTGCAGACCGAACCGCAGATTCAGGAAGTGCTCGGCATTGAGGAAGCCGGCCACGATTATTTTCTCCAGTTCACAGAC
>JBBIRG010000264.1:0-4047 GCA_037441945.1 Bacteroidota bacterium
TCACGGCATTTTTGTTTATTTGGTTCCGTATAAACGTTCTCCGTCGTCGCCCAGGCCGGGAACGATGTACCCCTTGTCGTTCAGCTGACGGTCGATACTGGCCGTGTAGATCGGCACGTCGGGATGGTCTTTCTGCATGCGCTGTATTCCTTCAGGCGCGGCAACCAGCGACAGCCACTTGATGTGCTTCGCGTTGTTTTTTTTCAGCAGGGTAACCGCGGCGGAGGAACTGCCGCCTGTGGCGAGCATCGGATCGAGAATGATGACCCAGGCCTTTTCGAGAATGGGCGGGAATTTGGCGTAATATTCCACCGGTTCCAGCGTTGTTTCGTTCCGGTAGAGACCTATATGGCCGACGCGGGCGTTCGGGATCAGGTCCAGCGCGCCGTCGAGCATGCCTAATCCGGCGCGGAGGATTGGCACCAGAATCACCTGGCTGGCGAGTATTTTGGAGGAGGTTTTCTCAATCGGGGTTTCGACCTCGACGTCAACGGTTTCGAGGTCTTCGGTTATTTCAAAAAGCATCAGCGCAGTGACTTCGCTCAGGAGTTTTCTGAATTCCCGGTGCGAGGTGTTTTTGTCGCGAAGATACGTCAGTTTCTGATGGACCAGCGGATGCGTGATCACATGGATGTTCGGGTTGTTCAGCAGGGTTGTCAGCGTTTTCATACAGGCGGTTTACCTTGTAATGTCCGTTCGTAGTGCGTTATTAAAACGGTTAAAATAGCAAAATAATCCAATCACACAAGTTAATTCCACAATCGCCTCCTCGGAAAAGCGCCGTCGCAATTTTCCGAAAAATTCAGCGAATAGCCGCTCGCGCCGAGATTGACCATATCAGCGTATTGCAGTGCGGCGATTTCTTTTTCGTCAAAGAGTTCCGCTCGCTGATCCAAATTTTTCATTCCTCCGATCTGTTCATCCGTCACGCCGAAACGTTTTGCCAAAACGGTATGCGAGGCCAGTCCGAAATCGCACAGATGGTTCTGTGAAACGCGGACGGCGGCCATTTCTTTGAGCTTGATGCTGACTTTTCCCCCGGACATTACGCGCTTGAAATAATCATACGTCGCGGTCATCAGCGAAGGCGAATGGGCAAGCGTTCGGAACATGTTCGGGATATTGCCGCGAACCTTCATGAATTCATCGTATACGCGGCGTACATCACCGGATGTCTGATCTGTATCGGGGTAGGGGAGCCGTCCCATGGTTATTTCCTGTAATACGCGTAATCGTTCTTGTTCAGCCATTCCCGGCAAACCGCCCAGAGTTTGTCGGACCGGTGCAGCATATCAAAAGAACCTGGCAGCGCCGGGAAGCGGGGACGGACCGCGCAGCCTTTCCGGGCGAGCTGCTTTTCGATTTCGGTGATCTTCGGATAATCATGATCCCAGTCGATGCCGTCGGTTCCCTCGAACAGCCGCCCGAGATCGTCGATGCCCTGGTCAATCGCTTCCATCCAGTAAGTCGGGGAGGTGACCGGAACGCTGACAGCGACGTCGGGAAGATTCGTACGGCAGTAGCGGATCAGAGCGCAAAAATCCTCAAAACGGAGGACAGGTGAAAAAGCGCCGGAACCGGAATGAACGAACTGCAGGGTAACGGACTGGATATGTCGGTACTTGGCTTGGATTTCCGCGATAACGTCCACGGCCGCTGTCAGGTCCTGAACGGACTCGCCGATACCGATCAGCAGTCCGGTATGGGCGGGAATCTGAAGGAGTCCGGCATCGGAAAGGGTTTCGATTTTTGCGTCAATGCTTTTGCCGGACTGGACGGATTTAGCTAATTCCGGACTGACGTTTTCGATCATCAAACTGACGGAGGCGATGACCGGCGATACGATTTCCAGTTCGGAAAAAGTCAGGGGGCCGACTTCCAGCGACGGTAAAAGGTGATTTTCAAGCGCCAGCTGGCCGATGTCCCGCAGGTAATGGGCAAATGACGCGTATCCCTGGTCTTCCCACTGCTGACGGACGGCGGGAATTTTTTCAAGCGACTGACCCGATTCGACCAGCACTTCCATTATGCCGGTATTGTAATATTTCCGGATCAGGGATTCGATTCCGTCGAACGTCAACATACGGGTATCGTCCTGGCGGAAAGAACAATAGCGGCACTGCTCCCCGCAGGCCCGCGTCAGGGGTATCATAAGACTGTGCAAATAGCTTAAAACGGGAGATGCCATGTTATGAATCCGAACGTTTGGTTAAACCGGCGCCGATTTTGGGAAGAGGAGGTGGATGCCGGCGCCTTTGTTTTCGCCGTCGCTTTCCGCCCAGACTTTTCCCTGATGTTCCTCAATGGTGCCTTTGACGATCGTCAGTCCGAGCCCGCTGCCTCCGCCCATGAATTTATACTTGCTGGTTCGGTGCTGGTCGGCGTCGCCGAGCTGGTAAAACTTGTCGAATATTTTCTCGAGCTCCGTCGCAGGGATGCCGACGCCGTAATCGCGGCAGACAACGTGAATGTGTCCGTTTTCTTCCGTAGAAGAAAATTCGATCCTGCCGCCGTCGCGCGAATATTTCATCGCGTTGCTGATAAGGTTGAAAAAAACATGGTTCATGCGGTTTCGGTCGGCGCGTATGGTTACGTCTGGGATGATATTTTCGACGACCTGCTTGCGTTCTTCGATAAAAATGCGCGTATCGCGGATCACCTCGTTGACCAGTTCGCGCAGGTTGAATTCTGTCCTGTTGAGTTTCACCTGATGCGTGTCGATCCGCAGAACCGACAGCACGTCCTCAATGAGGTCAATCAGGCGCGTGACGCCTTTATAAGCGTTTTCTACGACTTCCTTAGTGTCGCTGTCGAAATTGCCCATTGCCCCTGAAAGAAGAAGTTCCAGGTTGCCGGAGATGATGGACGCGGGTGTGCGTAGTTCATGGCTGGAGATGACCATGAAACGGGTTTTCAGTTCGTCAAGCCGTTTGAGGGCTTTGTAATTATCTTCCAGTTCGGCGTTCTTGAGTTTCAGTTCATCGAGCAGCTTGATATTGTCCTTGGAGATCAGGTAATGCTCGACGGCGCGTTTGACCGTCATGACGATTTCCTCGCGGCTCCAGGGTTTGGTGACGTACCGATAGACATGGCCCATGTTGATCGCGTCGACAAGCGCGTTGATGTCCGTGTAACCGGTGAGCAGGATTCGGATCGTTTGCGGATAGTGTTCGCTGGCTTTCTGGAACAATTCGACGCCGGTCATCTCGGGCATACGCTGGTCGCTGATGATCACGGCGAATTCGCGGGTCTTAAGAATTTTAAGCGCATCCATGGCGCTGTTCGCCGTGAACACGTTGTATTCGCGCCGGAACGTCCGTTTCAGAAGGTCGAGGTTGTCCACTTCGTCATCCACGACCAGGATATCGTGCATGATTTTTCTGGATTCTTCGTCGGCTGGGTTTGTCATTAATTCCGTCAAGGTCGTTCTCCTGTTGTATGGTATAATACTACGGATCCGTGTCCAAATTCAAGGGAAAAGATAAGATAAAGGTACTTCCCTCGCCAGGCCGGCTTTGCACCTGAATGTCGCCCTGATGACGCTGGACAATCTCGCGCGTGATTGATAATCCGAGCCCGGTACCTTCGCCGTAGGGTTTGGTGGTAAAGAAAGGCTGGAAAATCTTATCGAGATGGCTTTCCGGGATTCCTTCGCCGTTATCCTGAACCGATACGAAAACGGATTGCGAATCCGACCGGGTCCGGATTTGAATGCATCCCTTTTGTGATGAGTTCATTTTCCGCTGGATGGCGTGGACGGCGTTGACTAAAATGTTCATCAGGGCTTGGTTGACCTCGCTGCGGTTGGCTACGAGATAAGGTTTTGCGTCGTATTGTTTCTTAAACAGGATATCGTGTTTTGCCTTGTGGATCAGCAGGTTGATGGTGTTATCGATGGCGTCATGAATATTCATTTCCTCTTTCATACGCTTGTCGGCGCGCGAAAAGGAACTGAGGCTGCCGATGATGCATTTAATGCGGTAGGCGCCGTCCTGAAAACTTTTGATGATGTTGTCCAGGTCCCGCAGCGCGAAGTCGTATTCGATG
>JBBIRG010000264.1:4057-4357 GCA_037441945.1 Bacteroidota bacterium
CCTTGAATTCGTCCGCCTGCTGCAGCACCGGTTCCGGAATGTCCGGCGAGGATTCGTACATCTGGATGACCTGCAGGATATCCCGGATATATTTATCGAGAAAGCCGACATTGCTTTCGATGAAACTGACAGGGTTGTTCAGTTCATGAGCGACTCCGGAAATGAGTTGGCCCAGCGAAGCCATTTTATCGGCGCTGATAAGGATTTGCTGAAGTTTTTCCGGATCGTTGATCAGGGGATTGAATTTGGGGACGGTGAGTTTCAGTGTGTTGATCAAGCCGGCGATCAGTTTCCGGTCGT
>JBBIRG010000265.1:0-4356 GCA_037441945.1 Bacteroidota bacterium
CTGCCTTTAAATTTGCCGAGGTCAAGCTGTGCGTAATGATCGCCTGTTAATCTTCACAGCAGGAACGCCGCCGTCAGGAATGCTAACATTGTTTTCATCGCGTTTCCTTTTGTTAGTTTTAAATGAAAAAAAGATATGTCATTTGTGTCAATCGGAATTTTCGATAACAGGGAAACACTTTTTTTGATACCCATTTTTAAAACAAATTCAACATAAACAGGAAAATCCGTAAATCAACATATCTAGGCCTTTTACCGCCGCTGATTCACAGATTAAAAAAAAGCTGCCGGATGAACTCAAACGGCAGCCGCGCAATTCTTCAGTGAATTAAGATTAATAATTTTCTTCGAATAATTCGAAATACGCCTGCGGATGCAGGCAGGCCGGGCATTTATCCAGAGCCTTTTCGCCCTCGTGCACGTAACCGCATTTGGAGCAGACCCATTTCACTTTTTCGTTCTTTTTGAAAACGGTACCTTCCTGAACATTTTTCAGGAGCTTGTTGTAGCGCTTTTCATGTTCCGCTTCCACTTTGGCGATCAGCGTAAACGCCGCGGCGATATCGCCGAATCCTTCTTCTTTGGCGATTGCGGCAAATTCCGGATAGAGTTTGGTCCATTCTTCGTTCTCGCCCATCGCGGCGGCTTTCAGGTTTTCTTCAGTCGTGCCGATTTTGCCTGCAGGGTAGGCCGCGGTAATTTCCACGTCGCCACCTTCGAGAAATTTGAAAAATCGTTTCGCGTGTTCCTGTTCCTGTCCCGCGGTAATTTCAAAAATCCGGGCGATTTGCTGATAACCTTCTTCCCGCGCCACTTGGGCGAAAAACTCATAACGGTTTTTGGCCTGTGACTCGCCGGCGAATGATTTCAGCAGGTTTTTTTCCGTTTTCGTGCCTTTGATGCTTTTAGACATATTTTGGACTTTCATTAAGTTTTGGTGGAAATAATTTCATTTCTTACGTAATATAATTTAAATTTTTTTTAATTGTTTTCAATCAAATTCGTGCTTTAAAAAAACCTTTGATGTGTGATTCGGAAATTTTTGAAAATCATTTACGGCGTACTGCGGTGATTACCCGTCATCCAGCACCGGATGCGCGATGGTCAGAAGATATACAACGGAAGCGCCGGCCTGTTTGAGTATCTGGGCGCAGGCGTTAGCGGTCGAGCCGGTCGTGACGACGTCATCGGTCAGGATTATCCGTTTGCCCGGGATTTCCTTTTTTGGGTTGAGTGAAAAGGCTTCCCGCATATTTTTCTGACGTTCGGCGGCCGATTCCATCTGTGTCTGGGAAACGGTATACTTTTTCCTGAAGAGCATGTCCGGCTCAAAGGCGATGCCGGTTTCCGCGCTCAGGGCTTTCGCGATCGCCTCCGACTGGTTATATCCGCGCTCGCGGCGTTTCACGGGATGCAGCGGAACCGGAGCCAGACAATCCATATTCATCCATTCGGGCAGGTCGCGCAGGAGAACGGACATATACTTCGCAAGCGGAACGGCCAGCCGGGTCGCGCGGCTGTATTTCAGGTGATGGACGATAGCCCTGACCGCGTCGTTGTATACGAACGCCGCGCGCACTTCATCTAAGTCCCCGGCGGATTTTAATCCTGAGCGTACCGGCGTTTCAATCATCTCTAACTGATCCATGCAGCCCTTGCAGACCCAATCGCCGGGATGATCCGCGGGCATGTCGCAGACGATGCATAACGGCGGGAAAATGAAATTTAACCAGTCTGATCCGGCGATGCGGCCGGCCTGAATGAAATGCATGATTGAAAGGAACGTTTATTTCAGGGGAAGATAAAATTTGAATTCACTGCCTTCGGAAACCGCGCTTTCGACCCGGATTTTTCCGCCGTGACTTTCAACAGCGAGTTTACAGAATGTCAGTCCCAGACCGCGGTCCGTCTTCAGGCCCAGTTTCTTCAGGTCGGCCTGGGCGAATTTCTCAAAGATCTTATCGTGATATTCCGACGCTATGCCTTCGCCGGAATCCTTTACCGTAATATTGATCCGTTGATGTTTGCTGTCCGTAGAAGCCCGCAGAACGACCTCGCTGTTTTTCAGGCTGTGCTTGATGGCGTTGTGAAGGAGATTCGACACGACGCGCTGTATCATGTCCTTGTCCGCTTCAACCACAGGTTCGTCTCCGTCGATTTCAACGAGGCCCGTAATTTGGTTTTTCTGCATCAGGAACGCGAATTCGCTGAGGCTGAAATCGAAGATGTCGCGTATATTGAACGACTGCTTTTTCAGTTTTACCTTATTTTCTTCCATCCGGCTGATATCGAGCATATCGGTAATCATCCGGAGCATGGTCGCGGCGCTTTCGTCTAATTTTTTCACGATGGTCTTCTGACGGTCGTCCAAAGATTCGTTCATCATCATCAGAATTTCCGTGCAACCCATAATCCCCGTCAGCGGGTTCTTCAGATCATGGATAATCATTTGGGTCAGCGAATCGCGCAATCCCTGGAGTTCGATCAGTTCTTTATTTTTAATTTCCAGTTCCTGCTTGCTGGCTTTCAGTTCGTCGTGCAGGGCTTTAATGCGCAACAACGAGCGCAGGCGCGCCATTAGTTCCAGGTTGTTGATCGGTTTAGGAAGAAAATCATCGGCGCCGACTTCAAGCGCCCGCACTTCGTCCTCAATACTGTGAAGCGCGGTCACCATGACCACAGGAAGCAAATGAGTCCGCGGATTCTGGCGGAGTACGCGGCAGACCTCAAAGCCGTCCATATCCGGCATCATCACGTCCAGCAAAACAACATCGGGCATGGATCGCTCAATCTGTTCCAGCGCTTCCTTGCCCCGCATCGCTACATCAACCCCGAATCCTTTGCGCGTAAGAAAAGTCGATAAAAACCGGACGTTCAGTTCCTCATCGTCTACTACCAGAACCTTATGTTTTATCCCGCCGGGATTTGATTCCATGAAATCCTCACGTTCGTTTCAAACGAAAGAATAAACTGATGGAATATATCACTTCTGCCATAATAATACAATGATATTTTACATTATGATAATCCGTATTATTTTTCCGCCTCAGCGCATTTGTCCTGCCGGATTCATGGCAGTTTCATTTTCTTTAACGGATTACAGTCATCTCCGTTTCATATGAAAAATTTCATGTATTATTTGCGTTAATCCTCATGTTTTTTTATAGTATGTTTTTTAAGACACATCGCCCGGATATTTCTGGACGGTTCATGATTAAAAATTATTTAAGGTTTTCTTTTCATGTCCTTCTTGCATACTCACGATTCCAATGAAAAATGGCTCAAGGCCGCCGTAGTAGGGAGCATCTGGGGAGCGAACGAGATTATCATCGGCAGTTTTCTTCATAATATCAACATGCCACTGACGGGAACCGTTCTGGCCATGATCGGCGTGGTTCTGCTGGTCGCGACGCACCGGATATGGAAGGAAAACGGGATCATCTGGAGGGCCGGGTTGATCTGCGCGATCATGAAGTCGGTTTCACCCAGCGCGATCATCCTTCTGCCCATGATGGGTATCCTTACCGAAGCGGTATTGCTTGAAATCAGCGTGCGCCTTTTCGGCAAAAACCTTCCAGCCTATCTCATAGGCGGGGCGTTGGCGGTACTATCCACTTTGTTCTACCGCATCGTTGGATTTATTTTATATTACGGATTTAACATTGTCGAACTATTCGTGAATATTTACCGTTTCGCCGTGAAACAACTTCGGATGGAATTTTTCGGGCCGTGGGAACTGGTGATTCTGCTGGTAATTATATACGCGGCGCTGGGCCTTTTCGCCGGATTCGCTGGCTACAGCATCGGAGGGCGCGCCCTGATGAAACCTATTACCGCTGAGGTTTCGCCGTCAACCCGGCCGTTCGACGGTTCCTTTCTTTCTATCGATCCGAAACAGAAATATTCAAAATATCTGGCGATGATTCATTTTTTTATTCTTGTCCTGGGCCTAATCGCTTTCGGCCGGTTCCCTTTTGAAATCAGTCTGATAGCAATGGTTGTGTACGCGGCTTTCTGCATCCCGCTGTACCGGCATACGATGAAGCGCCTCGCCAAACCGTTTATCTGGATCCAACTGCTGATCGTGCTTCTTCTGGCCTCCGTTTTCCTCGGATCGCCTGAACCCGGCGATACATTCAACGTCAAAGGCTTGATGGCGGGACTGTACATGAATCTCCGCGCGGTTTTCGTGATCATGAGTTTTACGGCGCTGGGCATCGAATTGCGCAATCCGTTCATACGAGGCGTCATCCTGAACCGGCGTTACGCTCGATTTTACCTGTCCATGGAACTGGCTTTTGAGATACTCCCCGCGACTCTGGAACGTCTGACAAAGCCAAAGGAATTTTTAAGAAAT
>JBBIRG010000266.1:0-2519 GCA_037441945.1 Bacteroidota bacterium
TGCTGGAGAGCAACCAAACCGGAAAACCCCAAAGGCTCGCCGTGGTCACTTTTATTCCGACGAAAAATAAAAATCTCCCAAACGAGTTCGGCGAATATCTCACCGAATCGCTGATCAGCGAACTGAGCGTTAATAAAAAAGCGTTTAAATTATTCGAACGCGGACGGCTGGATATGGTACTCAGGGAAAACGACCTGATGCTCAGCGACCTGATGGACCAGAAGCAGGCGATCCGCGTCGGCGAATTGGTTCCGATCGATGTTTTATTTTCGGGGACATACACGCGACTGAAATCGTATATCGACATTAACTGCCGGCTCATCGACGTGGTGACCGGAGAGATCTTAGTCAGTTTTTCAGAACGGATTGAACTGGATGAGAATATCGGATCATTGTTTACGGACGACGATAAATCCGCGAGAGAAAAAAATACCGAAACCGGCGATAAAGACGCTTGCATGGAAAAGGCCGCCCAAATCAGGACATCGCTGAAAGACTTAACCACTCAAAATAAAATTCAAAAAACATCGTCGGACGCGCGGGCCATCCCTTTTGACCTGAAATGCGGCGACATTCATTTCAGCGTCATCTCATCCTTTCTGCGGTATAAAATAAGCGATGACGATTACACGAATTTCCTGCTCAAAACTCTCGATACAATCACCTTCCCGGCGAATGATAACCGCGCATCGGAATCGCTGCGTTATTTCTTCGTCGATTCCACGATTGACGACCGGGAATGGCAGGCGGGACTGAAAGTGATCCGCCGGTATAATTACGGCATCGCGCGGCTTGTCAAAATATTATTTTCCGGTTCCTCCCGTCTTCAGGATCTGACGGCTTTTCACAGCAGAATCGACCGGTATTTCATACTAGCGGATAAAGGACAAATCGGCCTTCCGCTTCCTTTTCATTATAATTCCTGTTTCTTTATGATGACCGACGGGCTAAAGGACAATAAAGACAACCGGCTTTTAAAATATGTCTATGAAAATTATTCCACCCGACTTGATCCGGAAGAACCCGTAAAAGGAGCGTCATTCAGGAAAACCACGGACGGCCTGTATTCCCTTCTGATTTATATGTATAAATCGGAAACGGACGCCGCTGAAAAAAAAGTATTTCTGCAATGGATTGCCGATTTTTTCAACGCGTCTGAAAAAAGCGAGAACGCATCCAAACAGTTATTCGATTTTGTACGATCTTTTGAACTATCAACCAACGAAGACGTAAACCAGCGCATCCGCAGGGAGTATCCCGCGGACGACCTCGCTTTTATAGTAAAGTCATGCCGTAATAAATTTACCGAATACGCGCTCATGACGCCTTATAAAAATCAGCTGACTGACCGCATTCATTTCTGCGCGGCGAACGATATTCCGGTTCCGGGGGGAATTCCGACGATGAACGAAGCCGCGGAAATCCTGAAAGGTGATAACTGGGAAGAAAAAATCCGCATCATGAAAATACTCGAGCTCATGAAAGACAAGCCGCGGGAAATCGAATCGTCCCTGGTTCAGCTTACGAAGCAGAAAGAACTCGATCGTAAAAAGGACCTGATCGAAATCCAGAAATCGGCCATGGTGGTTTTGGGAAATATCCGCACGGAAAACCCGGACGCGATACGGTTCATGATTGAAAATACGGTGAGTTTTGATTACAGTGTTTATGACCGCGCCAAGGACGCTCTGGTGAAAATCGGGAAACCCGCGGTGCCTCATCTTCTGAGCAAACTGCGGTCTCTTACGTCACGCGACGATTCATTCGAATACCAGATCATTGTCGTGCTCGGCCGGATCGGAAAGGACGCCAGGGCGGCAAAAGCGGATATCCGGGCCATTTTTCAGCGGACAACCCACAAAGAACGCCGTTACACATTTGAGGCGGCTCTGCAGGCAATAGAATAATTTGATTAAGTAAGACAATATTTTTTATTGTCAAAAATCAGGGAATCGAAACGGAACATCCATGCAAAAAAGACCGAACCGGCGCTGGACTTACATGATTAGTTTGTTCGTCTTATTGCCGGCTTGCGCGAAGAAAAACGATTCACATCTCGTGAAATTCGGCGGGCTGACGCAGGGCACGACCTACCAAATCACTTACGTCGACAGCGCGAAAACAGATTATCATCATGAAATCGACTCGATTCTCCTGGTCATCGACCGCTCTCTGTCGGTTTACAATCCGCAGTCGGTCATTTCAAAGATCAACCGGAATGAGACCGGTTCGGCGGATGATCTTCATTTTCAGGAAGTATTCAAACGGTCGATGAACATTTCAAAACGAACCGGCGGCGCTTTTGACGTAACGGTCGGCCCGCTGATAAACACTTGGGGTTTCGGGTTCAAACGGAAAGAAAAAATCTCGGACAAACTAATTGACAGCATCCGGGCGTTTATCGGATATGAAAAGGTAAGCCTGGAAAACGGCCGGGTTATCAAAGCAGACCCCCGCATTCAGTTAGATTTCAACGCCATCGCTCAGGGATATACCGTGGATGTGGTAGCCGCGTATCT
>JBBIRG010000266.1:2529-4336 GCA_037441945.1 Bacteroidota bacterium
ATTGAGATCGGGGGCGAGGTCCTTGGCCGCGGAAACAAGCCGGGCGCGAAACTCTGGCATGTCGGAATTGAAAAGCCGGAATGGGGGCCGATCGACAAACGGTCCCTGCAGGCAATCCTGTCGCTTGAAAACCGGGCGATCGCCACGTCGGGCAATTACCGGAAATTTTTCGAGGAAAACGGCGTGCGTTATTCGCACACCATCGATCCCAAAACGGGTTATCCTGCAAAGAATCGCCTGCTCAGCGTCTCGGTTCTGGCTGCCGATTGCGCCACGGCCGATGGTTATGCGACCGCTTTCATGGTCATGGGCCTCGAACGCTCGCTCAAATTCCTGAAAACGGAACCGGCGCTGGACGCCTATTTTATATATTCCGATACAACAAACGCATACACCGCGGAAATGACTTCCGGATTTCGCCGTTCGCTGCAGGGCGAATTCTATTCCAACGAACAGAACGACTGAAACAATATTTATGCTTTTCCAATCAGCTTTTTCGCGATATCCGGACGGTCGGTAATCATGCCGTCGACGCCGAGTTCCATCATGCGGATCATGTCTTTTTCCTCATTCACCGTCCAGGCGTAAACCGGACAGCCATTGCTGTGCGCGCGCTGGAGGGTCAGCGGCGTTATACCTTTGTATTGCGGATGCCAAGACGTGACGATCAGGCCGGTCGCGAGCCGTTGGTTGAACTTCGGAAGGCGTTTTTCAAAGATAAAACCGGTACGGATGGTCGGATCAATTTTCTGGGTTTTCTTTATCACCAGCGGGTTAAAAGATGAGACGACGACCCGCGATTGGACGCCGTAACGGTAAATCATATCAATAACACGCTGCTCGATCTTGCCGCGCATCGGCATTTCGCTTTTAATTTCAATATTGATCAGAAGGGGGGTGTTTTTCAGTATATCCAGCGCCTCCGAGAGGAGGGGAATAAAGGATTCAACCAGTTCATTTTTCAGGCGGAAATGTTTCAGCTGGGCGAGCGTTTTCGTGCGGACCATGCCGCGTCCGGCGGCGGTCAGCCGTTCCAGGCGGATGTCGTGAAAGACAACGAGTTCCTTGTCTTTGGTGAGCCGGACGTCCAGTTCCACGCCGTCGTAACCTTCGTCTGCGGCTTTCTGGAACGCGGGCAGCGAATTTTCCGGATAGCCGGAAAACGTGGCCCCCCGGTGCGCGATGATGAGCGTTTTCTGATTTTTCGGCATGAATCAGATTTTCCCGTCTAATATTTTTCTATAATATTCTTCGTACTGCCCGACGATTTGTCCCGTTGTGAAATGATCCAGCGCGCGCTGACGGGCCTGCGTTCCAATCTTCTGCCGCAACTCCTCATTTGTCAGCAGCCGCAGAGTGTCCGCGGAGATCGTTTCAATGTCACCCGGATCGGCAAGATATCCGGTAATCCCCTGGAGGTTCACTTCCGGCAGGCCGCCGACATTCGTAGTCACGACGGGTATTCCGGCGCTCATCGCCTCCAGCGCGGCCAGGCCGAAGCTTTCCGTTTCGCTGAGCAGCAGAAAAACATCCGCCATACAGATAATGTCGGATACGGCGTCCTGCTTGCCGAGAAAAACGACATCCGGTTCGAGGTTCAGTTCTTTCACCAGCTGGGTTACCGGGTTTCGTTCGGGCCCGTCGCCGATCAGCACTAATTTTGAGCGGACGGAAGTTCTTACATTTTCAAAAACTTTCACGATATCGGAAACCCGCTTGATCGGCCGGAAATTGCTGATATGCATGATAATTTTTTCGCCGTTCGGCGCTATGCGGTTCATGAAATTCGCGCAGATATTTTTATCGG
>JBBIRG010000267.1:0-4333 GCA_037441945.1 Bacteroidota bacterium
TCGACCATGCCGGGGCTTCGTCCCGGAACGATCCTGACGTCAGTACGAAAAGGTTTCGCAGTTCCAGGTCGTAAACAAATAAATTATATTTGCCGTACAATCCGTTCACGTTCCGGTCGGAACTGAAAGCGATCATTTTTCCGTCGGGACTCCAGGCGGGTTCCTTGTCGTCGTAAAAATCGTTGGTGAGTTTATCCAATTTACCGTCGTCCGGTCCGGCGGTGATTGAAAGGATGTACAGATCCGAGTTGCCTGCGAAATTCAGACCCGATAAAACGATCGCTTTTCCGTCGGGCGACCAGCTGGGCGATGCGAGGCCGCTTAAATCGGCGTACTGATAACGATGCGTTATTTTTCGGTCAGCGAGGTTATAAACGTACAACACGTCTTTTTCGCCGCTTTTAGAGACGAACGCTAGGTCGCCGTTAACGCTGATATCGATTTTACTTTTAAAAAAATGAAACGTTTCAAAATCTTTCGAGCGTTCACCCGCGATTACGACTTCGGGCTTTCCTCCGGATAAGGGCTGTCGATAAATGTTGGTGTATCCGTCGCGGTTCGCCACATAATATAATTCATCGACGTCGTCGCGGCGGAAATAAACCGGTTTTGAATGAAATCCTTTTTCAGTCAGGGCCCGAGTTTTCGCCGAGGGTAGGTCGCCGTTATCAAGTTCCGGAAAATAGCGTTTTTTCAGCGCATAGTGCCATTCCCGGCTGAGCGCTTCGTATTTTTTCCCAAGCGTCAGTTCTGTCACTTTTTCGAACACATCCGATTTCCAGATATTTTCCATCAGCAGGATCAAGGATTGTTCGCCGTAAACGGCCGAGACAAAATTCAGGAAACTTTCGCCGTATTTGTACATTAGGTAGCTTCCCTCGATTTTGTAGAATTCCTGCACGGGCAGGAGCTTGCCGTTGATCACGGCGTCGCGCATCACCATTTCCGCCTGATGATCGGGTTCGCCCGACCAGAGTTCCGCAAGACCTTCGGTGAACCATAGCGGAGGCCCGGGATGGTTGAATTTACGGTGATCGGAAAGAATTCGGTTGACTTTCGCGGTGGCGAAAACGTGCACCAGTTCATGCCGCAGGACCCGCCGGAAATGCGAGGTGGAACCGTCGCTTGGTAAAACAACGCGGCCCTTAAAAAATTCATAAAATCCTCCGATACTTTCGGGCAACTCCCAGGGCGTGACATTCGTCTGCTGGAAATGCAGATGCGAGCTGTACAGGATCAGCGGGACTTTTTTCAGCAGGGTGTGATTGAAGCGGTTCTGGAGTTCCATGAACTGTTCTTCGGCCATACCGGCGCTGCGCTCGGCAAGATCGCGCATCTCCGGGTAATAATAAATTTCGAAATGTTCCGTTTCGAGGATCTTCCAGTCAAAATTCGTGTAGTGGACTTTATTCGTGCCGAAATAATCATAATAATATTGCGCTCGGGCTTCGCCGGACGGCTTTATTACAGCTGTCAAAAACATCAACAGGCATTGTGAGATGAATAGAGTTTTTTCGAATGGTATTTTCATTATGAATGAAGATATAATTAAATTCTTGCCGAATCAATACAATTTTGATCGTGCCCGGCATTGGCAGTTTATGTTTGCTTGTAAAGTCGTTTAAATCATTTGAATTCCGCAGCCGGATAAAAATCGTTTGATCCATTCTTAATTTATTTGAATATTTGCCCGTTTCATGCGATATTGATTTAATAAACCGGATAAGGAGAATTTATGAAGTCCCTGATTTATACGTTCCTGTTTTTTTGGCGGACAAGCGCCGCATTCGTGCAGGAGCCTGCAGCGTTCGACGCTTATTTTGAAGACGCCGTTCTGCGCGTTGACATTCATCACGGCATTGACGCGGGAAATGACCTGATCGTCCACGACGCGCTGATCCGCGAACCGTTTTACGCCGGAAGCAAAACGCGCCTGATCAACGATATGGGCATCGGTAATTACCGGTACGACGTCACGGATTCCGCCACGGGAAAACTGATTTTCTCCGAATCGTTCAGCGACCTGTTTGAGGAATGGCAGAGTACCGATGAAGCCAAGTCGGGCGTAAAAAAATTTTTTCATGAATCCCTGCGCATCCCCTTTCCGAAAAACTCCGTTTGCCTGACGATAACTTCACGCAATAAAAAGGGTCAGACTAAAACCATTTATCAGGCGACGCTCAACCCGTTATCGAACAAGATTATCCGTGAAAATCCGCGGAAGGACGTTTCGGTGAAGGACATCCGCGTCAAACGCGATCCGTCGAAAGCGGTGGATATATTATTCATCGCGGAGGGGTACACTTCCGGCGAACAGGATAAATTTAATACCGACGTTAAAAAGCTGAACGATTTCTTCCTGAAGTATGAGCCATTCCAATCGATGGCCGACCGTTTCAATTTCCGTTCCGCTTTTATCGCATCGCCGGAGAGCGGCACGGATGAGCCGGACAAAGGCCTTTTTGCGCGCACGGCCTTGAACAGTTCGTTTAACACGTTCGACATCGCCCGTTACCTCACCACCTTAGACAACCGCTCCTTGCGGGACGCGGCGGGAAGCGCCTACTACGACCAGATTGTCATCGTTACCAATTCATCACGCTACGGCGGCGCCGGATTTTACAACCTGTATTCCATTTTCACCGCGGATATGAATTATCTTGACGACGTGTTCATTCATGAATTCGGCCATCAGTTTGGCGCTTTAGGCGACGAGTACGAAGGAGGGTTCACTGACGGATATTACGACCTGACCGTCGAACCGTGGGAGCCGAACCTGACCATTGAAACGAACCGGGCGAAAATCAAATGGGGACAACGGATTGACAAGAAAACGCCGTTGCCCACGCCGAATGATGAAAAATTCAGGGACGCCACGGGATTGTTCGAAGGAGGCGGATACGTCGCAAAGGGAATCTACCGTTCCCAACTGCATTGCATCATGCGCGGATTCCAGACGAAAAATTACTGTTCCGCGTGCCGGGATCATCTGATCCGCGTGATCAAATTTTATACGGATTGATTTTTTTCGGGTAATTTGTCCGCGCCGTTGCCGTTATCGTCGTATTCTTTTCGTATCGCGAGAATATCCGGCAGAGCTTTCTTGAATGCGTCCACGATTTTAGGATCGAGCGTGGTGCCGTTGAGCGCGTCAATTTCGGCCAGCGTCTCTTCAACCGACCAGGCATGTTTGTAATTTCGTTCGGTGGTCAGCGCGTCGAAGATGTCGCAGAGCGTACAGATGCGCGAAATCAGCGGGATTTCGTCGCCTTTCAGTCCGCGCGGATAGCCGGTGCCGTCGTATTTTTCATGATGTGTCAGCGCGATCTGGGCGGCTAATTGCAGGAGTTTGGACTCGCTGCTCTGCAGGATTTCGTAACCCATCACGGTATGTTCTTTCATGATCTCATATTCTTCATTATCGAGCTTGTCGCCTTTATGCAGCACGAGGTCCGGCGTGCCGACTTTTCCTATATCATGCATCGGCGATGCGTTGAGGATCAGGTCCTGTTCGGCTTGGGTTAGCCCGAGCTGTTTGGCGATGGCTTTGCCGTATAAGGCGACGCGGACGATATGCGATCCGGTTTCGGGGCTCCGGTATTCGGCGGCTTTGGTGAGATGCAGGATCACTTCATGCTCACGGGCGAGGATCTCGGCGGTAGCCTTGCGGACTTCTGAGGCAAGCCATTCCGCGCGGTTGGAGAGTTCTTTCTGCCATTGGCGCAGGGCCAGCATGTTTTTTGCGCGCGCGAGAAACTCCGTGGTGTCCACGGGTTTGTTCAGGAAATCGTTTGCGCCCGATTGCAGCGCCTTGTAACGAATATCCTTTTCATTGACCGCTGTGATCATCACCACCGGAATTTCGCCTCGACCATCGATTTTACGGAATGCCTCGATCCATTCCAGACCGTCCGGGGAAGGCATCATATAATCCACCAGCACCAGATCCGGCTCGTTGGTTTTGCTCCATTCCAGCGCCTCCGCGGAAACGGTAAAACAAACAGGCTCCTCCCGAAGCGCTCTCGCCACAAGATTCTTCAGCAGCGCCACGTTCATCTCGTTATCGTCGATGATCAGGACTTTCATGCCGTTTTCAATCCGGTTATGAAACAACCGTTTATTATGAACGCAATATATAAAAATTCGTTCACAAGGTAAACAAGAAAATCTTTTTATAGAACCGGTTTGATTTTCGGAAAACGCAAGATGACAGGCGACATTCTTAATAACCGGAAGATGCTTGTATCTTAATACTGCGCACGAGGAAAATTACCATAACCGGTAAACCGCATTCACTACCGGAAATCCGATGAAACTCCCCGATCCGACAACG
>JBBIRG010000268.1:0-4328 GCA_037441945.1 Bacteroidota bacterium
CGCAAAGACGCGATCCATGTGCTGAAATCGGCTCTCACTTTCATTCACCAGTACCATGTTGAATCGCAACAGGCTGATATCATGCTTTTAGGCAACACGGACGCTTTCCTGAATGAAGCGATCAATCATTACCAGAATTCGATCCACAAGCTTTATACGGACACCAAGAAGGAGCTGTTCAGCGAGATGCAGCAGATTCACAGCATGATCGAGCATGTGCTGGACCTGAAAGCGTTCAAGTTTGACGATGAGCCGATGCCGGATGACATGCCGGCCGACGCGGAATTGCTGAATAAAGCGGCGACGATTTGGCGGATTTCCATCAGCCGTTATCTCGGACGCATCAAGGACTTAGACGAAATGCTGCACCTCAAGCTGATCAAGGTTCTGAAGGAAGCAAGTCCTGGCGAAAAGATCGAGCAATTAGAAGACGAACTGCATATCGCGACGATGGAAATCGAAACGGCGCAAAAAGAATCCATCGACTGCAAGCTGAAGATTCCTTGCCGGGAATGCAAACGCCGCGGATGCGCGTCGGAGAGGTTCCTGCTGCAGTGCGGTTTTTTGCTGGAGGAGATCATCAACCGTTCATCCCAGATGAAATAGAGTAAGTGAAAAAACTTCCGTTATCGTTTTACCGCAGGCCGGCGCCGGAGGTCGCGCCCGAATTGTTAGGCAAGGTCCTGACGCGGCGCTCGGATGAGGGGATCGCGTCCGGGCGAATTGTTGAAGTAGAAGCCTACGGTGGATGCGATGATGCGGCTTCCCACGCTTATACGGGCATACGGCCCCGGAATGAAGTGATGTTCGGTCCCGCCGGCCGGGTGTATGTGTATTTTATTTACGGCATGTATCATTGCGTCAACGCTGTTACCGGGCAAAACGGCGAAGGCGAAGCCTGCCTGATACGCGCTCTGGAACCGGCTAGAGGAATTGACCTGATGATCCGGAGGCGCGGATTAAATGAGATGCGTAAATTGACGAACGGGCCCGGGAAAATATGTACAGCCTTGCATATCGACCGCTCTCTGAACGGGCGGCTTTTGACATCTTCGGAAATTTTCATTTCGGACGACGGGTATGTGCCGCGCCGGATTGAGCGTTCGCAACGCATCGGTATAGGAAAAGCTAAGGAAAAGTTATGGAGGTTTTATATTGAAGACAATCCGTATGTTTCATGACGATCTGGCGGTACGACTTAAATCGATAAAAATATTTCGTGCCGATTTGTCAGAAATGCCTTCCAGGGACTAAACGTTGTAATTATCGCAAAAAAAATCAAATATAAAAAATTGATTTACTTAGAATAAAATCCTTACATTCATTCCACTGACTGATAATAAGTATGGAAAAAATATCAATCGCTATGAAACCGTATTCAAAGTATTCATTAAACGAAAGAGTACCCGTATGAAGTCAACTATTGGTTTCGTGTTGTTGTTCGCGGCGGCTGTAATGATTACCGCGGCCTGCGGACCGTCGAAAGAAATGATTACCGCCGAGAAAAACACCGTCAAGAAAACAGAAACGATCAAAGCCGGCGAATTCTACCAATTCGAAATTATCCTGGAAGACAATATGAACGCGATTTCATTAGATGGCGACTGGCGCGTTATGGATGGCGGCGACCGCAAAGCGAAGGTGTTCATTATGGACGAGGAAAATTTTCTGAAATTTGATAAGGACGAGGCATTTAAAACCTATTACGATTCGGGACTGAAGATCAATCATGATTTTAAAGTCCGCCTGCTGAACCAGTACAAAAGCAAAAAGAAGCTCTACTACCTGGTGTTTGACAATCCCTCAGATGAAAATGACAAAAAGATTGAATTCAACCTGAAAATGGGTTTTGAATGGGGCGAAGGAACCAAGTAAAGAAACCACAATCTAACCGATCCCGCGCAAATCGAAAGATTTTTTCGGGACATGAACATCAGATTATGTTATATAATTTGTTTTCAATCGCAGTCACTACGCATAAAAAAAAATCAGAAATGGATGATTTTAATACCGGATTTCTCTCCCTCTGGGGCGGATCGGAATGATACCTCGGTTTTGATAGAAAAAGCTCCGAGTCCCGGGGCGGACACTTAGGCGCAGTAGAAATGACAGCCCATGTGTGTCCAAAGGGTAAAGCACAAAATGAATAAAAAACTTTTCTGATCTGAAATAGAGAATCACCGTATCTTGAACCGTTAAACTTGACATTCATCATGAAAAATTGCATAATATCCTAAGCGGTTTACGATGCTGTTTTTTGAAAGGAGTTAATCAAAATGCCGGATAGTAAGGGAAATCTGCTTTTATTTGAAGCGATCGAATTGAGAAACGATTACGATCGCCACATCAAACTTTTTGAAAACCTGATCGAGGGCGATGATTCTAAGAGAGAGCGATATTTAAGCGACAAAGAAGATGAAAAACAACCCGTCGAAGAATTTCGTGATTTGGATGTTGAACGGATTCTGAAAAACCTTAAGACCAAAAGGGTTAAGTTGAATCAAGCAATACAAGCGGCAAATTTCAGCCATCAGATTCATTTTGATGGCGAGGCCATAAGTATAGCTGAAGCATTGGAAATCAGAAAAAGCTTATTAATTGATCTGGGCGCTCTATCAAAATCGGTTGTACAGTCGGCTTATAAACGGATCATTTATAAGGAAGGACGTGATATAATCCATGAGCCCAAACATTCATTTAATGAAACCTACCATCAATACATTCAAACACTTCAAAAACTTCGACTTTTAATTTTGCAAATTCATACAGTCAATCATCAAGGAGTTGTACAATACAGGGAAGAATAAGCGGGAGACAATGGGGCAAGCGCGAAACTGCCGCGAGGCAGATTAGCCCGAAACCTAACAGCGTAATTTAGGGGTGGCGACGCTATTTAATCACCTTAAATAAGAATAGCAGTTGGTGTAGGACCACTAGCCGTTTAACGCTTTATGCCTCATCCTTTTTTATTGACGACGTTACCTTTAACAAATTACAAGACGGCCCCGAGTCTCCTGATAATATTAACGCAGCGCTTGCGTAGAACAATTTAAACCTAACCGTGCAAGCAAGAACCAAAAAGGATCTTAACCGCGAGAACGCAAAGTCATCGCAAAGAACACAGAGATAATTTAAAGAAAAGAAAAAAACTAAATCAAAGACAGAATAAGACATATTGTTAACGGGTTTTTATCTTTGTGTTCTTGTCATAATTCTTTGTGCCCTTTGCGGTTAAAATATCCTGCCAAAAAAACATGAAATTAACTTGATAGACACTAAAATCCCGCGCCTGCCTCGGGATTTTTTTCCGGAGAAACCATCCGATTGAGGGAGTTAATTTGTTTATCAGAATCAGTCACCGTGCATGAAAATAAAAATCAGATGATGGATAGTTTTATACTAGATTTTTCTACCGATTTCATCTGGATCGAAATGATCCCTCGATCCCGACTTCGTCGAGAACCGGGAGGTGCGGTCGTGCGCAATGACAAGCAAGTACTGTCCCCGAAATGCCGCTCTTCGGGTGATTCATTGCCTGATATAAGCGAGGCGGACGATAAGGCTTTTTACCTCTCAAGGACGATTTAATTATGAGACGATTTGTAAATAATCAGCAAAATCTGAAGTCGATTTAATATGCCGCCATTTCAGCGAATGCGAATCTTCATAACCGGCGCCGTGCAGGGTGTAGGATTCCGTCCGTTCATCTACAAGCTTGCCCAACGCCACAGCCTGCGCGGTTTTATCAATAACTCTTCCCAGGGCGTGCTGATTGAAGCCGAAGGAAACCCGCCCGCGCTGAAACATTTTTTACTGAGCATCGAACCGGAAAAGCCCGCGCACGCGGTGATTCAGAGCCTTGAATATTGTTATCTGGAACCGGCGGGATATTCAGGATTTGAAATTCAGGCGAGCTCGGACTCCGGCGAAAAAACAGCGCTGATTCTTCCCGATATCGCGACTTGCCCCGACTGCCTGAGCGAATTGTTTGATCCGACCGACCGCCGGTATTTATATCCGTTCACCAATTGCACAAACTGCGGGCCGAGGTTCACGATCCTCGAATCGCTTCCATACGACCGCCCGAACACGACGATGAAACATTTTCCGATGTGCGAAAACTGTCTGGCGGAATATCATAATCCGGAGAACCGCCGTTTTCACGCGCAGCCGAACGCCTGCCCGGTTTGCGGGCCGCAGGTTGAATTACGGAATGGAAAAGGCGCGGCAATTTCAGTAAAATCGGAAGCCATAGAAACCGCGGTTAACTCCATTCTGGAAGGAAATATCGTTGCCGTAAAGGGAATCGGAGGATTCCATCTTTTGGT
>JBBIRG010000269.1:0-4315 GCA_037441945.1 Bacteroidota bacterium
GCCAAAGACGCCTTGCCGGTCAATGATTTTAAAGATTTCTATGTCGGAATTAAGATTATTACGGACGATTGATTTTGGCGAGGGCAATGATTGAGGAATCTATGAATAACTACTGCCGGGCAGCCTTATGGTATCAGAAGGCGCATGATTTCCTGAAAACCGATGCGCGATCTGCCTCGTCAATCCGGGATGGACTGAAGCGAATAGAAAAACATTCGCGCATGAAGCCTTGATTATAAAAATTTACGTTGACGCTTGAAAACAAATATAATTTATCGTACACTGCCTGTATGCCAATCAGCCGGATAAAAACAATCATTATAATGATCGCCTTCATGCCGGTTCTTTTTTCCTGTTCAGCAACCGGCAGTATCGGAATATCAAATCATTTTCTTAAAGGAAAAAATGAAAACTGGGCGATGGAAGGCGGCGGGATCAGCCGCAACGCGTTCCGGAACGAGAGCATCAATCCGCCGTTAAAACTGGTATGGAAGACGGATGGCAGTTCCGCATTTACAAAAACGATTGTTGTCAGCGACAGCATCATTTACGCGGCAACAAAAGACGCCCGCGTTCATGCCTATAATTTGAGGAATGGCAAATCTATCGGAAAAATGAAATTCAGCTATTCCGCCATGCACGGCCCGGCAGTCAACCATAAGGATATCATCATCGCGCTGGCGATGGGAAAAGCTTCCCTGATTCATTACGATGTTTATGAAAAAAAATACCATTTCATCAAAACACTCGGCCCGATCGAGAACAATCCTTTGATCTACGATGATTTCATTTACGCGGCCACAGAAAAAGGCGTGCTGCACTGTATGGATTACAAGGACGGCAACCTAAACTGGAGTTACGCGCTTCCGAAAACCAGCCGCTCTTCGCCGGCTTTGTATCTCAACGCCGTGATCATTGCCGACGACGGCGGGACGGTTGTTTCGCTGAACCGTTTCCGCGGATCGCTGAACTGGAAAGTAAACCTCGGCTCGGCCGTATTTCACGCGCCGGTTATTGATTCTCAGAATGTTTATATCGCCGCTAAAGACGGGCGGATCAACCGAATTGACGCGGAAACCGGGGGCATCCGATGGACGCGCCGCCTCGAACCCGACGGCGACTGCGAAGTTTTCGCCGCCCCTTCGGCGAGCAACGGATACGTCATCATCGGATCGACTAACGGAAAAGTGTACGCCCTCCGCCAGTCCGACGGATCGACCCGGTGGACATTCATGACACGGGGAGCTGTCAGCGTTACGCCGGTCATTACAAAGGAATACGTCTATATCGCGTCACAGGACGGATTTTTGTATGCCGTGAATTTGATCACTGGAGTGGAAGAATGGAATTACAAGGCATCCGGACGAATCAAAACTCATCCAGCGGTATACGGCCGCTATTTGATCGTTGCCGCGGAAAATAAAACGTTGTATGTTTTTCAATCAGCCGGAAAGCAATAAAATGCAGTTGATCCTCAGTATCGTCTTCGTCATTTATTTTTTTCCCGGTTTTATTCCGGTCATGCCGCAACACCATGGTAAAAATTCGGGAAAGGTTGTCATCCTCCGGGTTCCGGAAAATGTGCGTAACATGATGAATGACACGGTTGTATCTCACGCGGGCGACGTCGGTTATGACCTGCCGCCGGGGCGTTATCATATTATCGTTTCCAATCCGGTCCGCCTGAACGCGCGGCATTTAGATTTTGACACCACGATTATTGTCCGAAGCGGAGAAAGAACGGAATTGATTTGCCGGTTCCCCGAAGTGGTCACAATTGAATCGGAACCGTTCGGCGCGGCTGTTTTCGCAAACGGAATAAAAATCGGCGAAACACCCATGCGGATGGAATTCCGGGACGCAATAAATCTGCTTTTTGTTAAAAAAGGATATATAGAAACATCCGCCCGGTTACACGATTCCGGATTCAAAGACGGACGTTTTTTTGTGACGCTGAAAAAATCAAATTCCACGGCGCCTGAAAATCCGAACCTTTTCAAAAACGCGCAGTGGCAGAAACGAGGTGAAAAGCGTTTCCGTACGCCTTTGATTACAGCTCTCTCGCTGGCGGTAATATCAGGATCCGCAGCGGCATACACCAAAAAGAAAGCTGACGACTATTTCGAAGACGCCAAGCTGGCTTATCTGTTCAGCAATTTTGAAAAACAGAAACGCCTGGAGAAAAAAACACGCCGTTATGACCGTTTCGCATCGATCGGTTATGTCGGTATGCAGGTCAATATGGTCGCGGCTGTTTATTTTTTATTCCGGATGAATTGACCGTATCGACGCGGATTTAGGCTCACAAAAAAAATTATAAATTATTTTAAATTTGTCAGGTATCTTTTAGCGAATTTGTCCGTACAGCCAGTGTAAATAAGGATCCGAGCCGGCGCTAACAGGGAGAGCGATGATTTCGGGGACTTTGTAACTGTGCAGCTCCCGGACACGTTGTTCAATCTGAAAAAACAATCCCGAACGGGATTTCACGATCATCATAAATTCAGGATCATCGCAGATATTTTCTTCCCAGCGGTAAACCGAACGGACGCCGGGGATGATATTGCAACAGGCAGCCAGCCGTTCTTCAACCAGAACACGCGCTATTTTTCCGGCTTCTTCTTCCGAAGACGCGGTGACCAAAATAACGATCGCCTCTTCTGCTTTCATGAATTAATCCGTAATTTTCAGAACGGCTAAAAACGCTTCCTGGGGAATTTCAACTTTCCCGATCTGTTTCATCCGCTTTTTGCCTTCTTTCTGGCGCTCCAGCAGTTTGCGTTTCCGAGAAATATCGCCGCCGTAACATTTTGCGGTAACGTCTTTGCGCATCGCCTTGACGGTTTCGCGCGAGATAACTTTGCTCCCGATCGCCGCCTGGATTATCACTTCGAACATTTGCTTCGGGATTAGTTCCTTCAGCTTGGAGCAGAGCTTGCGTCCCCATTCGTAGGATTTATCTCGGTGAACGATGCTGGAAAACGCGTCAACCGGATCGCTGTTAATCAGGATATCGAGCTTGACGAGATTGCCTTCCTTAAAGCCGGAATACTCGTAATCAAATGAAGCGTAGCCTCGGCTGATTGATTTGAGTTTGTCGTAAAAATCAAAAATAATCTCCGCGAGCGGAAAATCGTAACTCAGATCGGCGCGTGTCGGAGACAGATAATGCGTATTATGATAGATCCCGCGGCGTTCCATGGCCAGCGTCATGATATTGCCGATGTACTCCGACGGCGTGATGATCTGCGCGCGGATGTACGGTTCCTCGATGTGGTCGATCACTCCGGCGGACGGCATCAGCGTGGGATTGCTGACTTCAACGATTTCCCCGTTCGTCAGATACACCTGGTAGCGCACGTTCGGGACGGTAGTGACCATGCTGATATTGAATTCTCGTTCCAGCCGTTCCTGGACGATTTCCATGTGAAGCAAACCCAGGAATCCGCAACGGAAACCGAATCCCAGCGCGGTAGACGTCTCCGGCTCGTAGACTAACGAAGAGTCGTTCAGTTTCAGTTTTTCCAGCGAGGCGCGGAGTTCCTCAAAATCGTCGCTGCTGGTGGGATAAATGCCCGAGAACACCATCGGTTTGATGTCCTTGTATCCGGCCAGCGGTTCCGGCGCGGGATTCTCCGCGAGCGTTATGGTGTCGCCGACGCGGACGTGGCTGATCTCGCGGATGTTGCCGATGACGTAGCCGACCTCGCCGACGTTGATGGACTGGGATTTGACTTTATCCAGCCGCAGGTATCCTATTTCGTCGGCTTCGTAAAGGTATCCGTTGGAGAAAAATTTGATTTTGTCGCGCGCGTTCAACTGGCCCTGGAAAACCCTTACGTACGCAATGGCTCCGCGGTAGGAATCGAACACTGAATCGAAGATCAGCGCCTGCAGCGGTTTTTCCGTGTCTCCTTTCGGCGCGGGAATGTTTTTGACGATGGATTCGAGTATCTCGCCTATGCCGACGCCCGCTTTCGCGCTGGCCAGAATTATGTCTTCGCGGGAACAGCCGATCAGGTCGATGATCTCGTTGCAGGCTTCTTCCGGTTGGGCGCTGGGCAGGTCAATTTTATTCACCACCGGGATGATGTGCAGTCCGGCGTCGATGGCGAGATACAAATTGCTGATCGTCTGGGCTTCCACGCCTTGCGACGCGTCGATCACGAGAATGGCGCCTTCGCAGGCCGCGAGGCTTCGCGAGACTTCGTAGGTAAAATCGACATGGCCCGGCGTGTCGATCAGGTTCAGGATGTAATTGTTTCCGTCCGCGGCGGTATATTCCATGCGTATCGCGTGCGCCTTGATCGTGATC